>NZ_JBHUSF010000010.1:0-73077 GCF_042673295.1 Rhodococcus sp. NPDC057014 | reverse complement strand
CGTCGATCTACGGGGACTGGGAGGAGTAGAGCCCCTCGCCTCAGCGTCCGGCCCCGTCGTGCTCTGCGCGACGGGGCCGAGTCGTGTCCACACGCCTCAGGAAGAAACCGACCGGTTCCCCGCTTTGTGTGGTAATTACTACATGAATGTTTGGTGCCATTCTTGAAATTCGGTCTCGACGCCGTTCTCGATGCGCACTTTCATGGCCCCTCGCCGACTATTGGTGACGTTCCCTTTCTCGAGTC
This sequence comes from Rhodococcus sp. NPDC057014, assembly GCF_042673295.1. Lineage (NCBI taxonomy): Bacteria > Bacillati > Actinomycetota > Actinomycetes > Mycobacteriales > Nocardiaceae > Rhodococcus > Rhodococcus sp. NPDC057014. Next base: position 72,832 of record NZ_JBHUSF010000010.1, on the reverse strand, counting down.
GAAACTCAATTGGGATCTGTCACAGCAGCAAGTTACTGTTTAGCAGCGGATGGGGTTGGAACCTTAAGGGGATGGAATGAAGTTGCGTCGTTTCGTTACGACTTCGGCACTTGTGGTGAGTGTCCTGGCGGCCGGATCCGGGGTGGCGGTCGCGGAACCGGCGGCCGAGCCCGGAGTCGACATCGGATACGAGACCCGTGTGGAGGATCGGGCAGTCGTCACGAAGATCGATGCGGGCGCGTTCGTGGTGTCGTCGGATCGCAAATCGGTGTCACTCGAAGACGGCGCCGGAAACGCCGTCCTCTCGCTGCCTCTCGCGTACCGCTTCGACGATCTGCAGTTCCCCTTCGAGGAGAAGGTCAGCGAGGACGGCAAGACTCTCACGTTGACTCCCGTCGTCGATCGCGCGAAGGCGACGCCGATCGCAGACACCGATCTTCCGCTGAGCGATGTTGCTTCGGTCGAGGAGAACACGCGCGCGCAGGCGAATTTCGGTCAGCAACTTGCGCTGGCCTCGGCGGTCGGTGGACTGGCCGGCACCGTCGTCGGAGGTGCGATCGGATTGGTCGGCCTGATCGCGGGGCCCGTTGCGCTGGCGACCGTCCCGGTGTTCGCCGCGGTCGGCGCGATCGCCGGAACCGTCATTGTCGGTGGGCCGACCCTCGTTATTGCGGGAATCCAGCTGGCCCAGACACTTACTGCGCCCGATGGCACGACGATCTGGGCGAAGAAGACCGACAAGGGCGCGAAGTAGCTCGTCAGGGGCGGATGCGCCACAGAGAGGTAAGGGAATCATGGCGGGACTGTTCGGAATTTTGGCCGACATCTTCGGCTACGTGATCACGATCGTGACTGTCGGACCGAAATTGTTCTGACGTCGTCACGCACAGGCGACGATGCCCCGCCCGCCCGTCCTCCTCGCGAGGGCGGGCGGTTCGCCGTCGTATGGACTTTCCGAAAGTGAACCTCGTCACAGCGGCGGAGCTGGCCTGCCGGAATTGCGAATGCTTAGGCTAACCTTCGTCCGTCACAGCGCTGCTCTCGGAACGGATCTCGATGAACCTTCGAAGGTTTACTGCCACATCCCTGCTCGTCGTCGCGGCGATGGGCGTCGGGACGGGCACGTCGTATGCCGATCCGGCCGCCGCACCCCAGGCCGGTGCGGAACAGGGCATCCCGAACGTCAACTATCAGACGTCGCGTGACGGTGACGCCGCCGTGGCCACCCTCGACGCCGGCACGTTCTCGCTCAACGCCGCGAACGGGACCGTCGACGTGGTCGACGACGGTGGACGGGTCGTCGCCGCCATCCCCACATTCTTCCGGGTCGACGACCTGCAGCACCCCTTCTCCGTGGCGATCGACGAAACCGCACGTGTTCTGCGGCTCGTCCCCGACATGGACCCGTCTGCCGCGACCCCCGTCCCCGTGTCGGAACGGCTGACTCTCGACGACGTCGCCGCACCCCAGGACAAAGCGGAACGCGACGAGCGCGCACTCGACGACTTCCAGCAGCAACTCGGAATCACGACCGCGATCACCGCGATCGTCGCCGCCATCATCGGCGGGGCGATCGGCTGCGCGGTCGGTGTCATCCCCGGCACGGCGGCGCTGGTGGTGCCGTTCCTCGGCCTCGCGGGACCGGTGGCGGGATGCATCGGAGGGGCGCTGATCGTGGCGCCCGTCGTCGCGCTCGCCGGCACCATCGTGGTCGGCGGCGGCGCCCTGGTCGTTCTGGGAATCCAGTACTTCAACACCATCAACAGCCCGTTCGTCGCACCGGCACCCGCGGCATGAGCGGCCGGTTCGCACGGAACCTGCGGGCCGTCACCGGGGCAGCGTTCCTCGTGGTCGCCTCCCTCGGAATCTCCGCAGGGACAGCTCATGCAGCGCCGCTGACGCAGCAGGATTCGCCCGACATCGGGTACGAGGCGCACGTCGAGGGTGAGTCCGTGATCACGTCGATCGACGCGGGCGCGTTCCGGATCACCGACACCCGGGAAGCGATCGAGGTGGTGGACGGCAGCGGCAAGGTGGTTGCTGCGCTGCCGCTCACGATTCGGCTCGGTGATGCCGTGTATCCGATCGACGCCGACCTCGACGGCCGTACGGTCACACTCACGCCGCAGGTTCCCGACGACGTTGCAGCGTCACTGAAATCGGTGGCGCAGGACGGATTCGACACGCAGAAAGAGCGCGACGACGTCGCGCTGGCCGACTTCAACAGCTATCTCGGCTACGCGACGCTGATCGGCGGCCTCATCTTCGGGGTGATCTTCGGCGTCGTGGGTCTCGCCGTCGGGTGCGGGCTGCTCGCCGTGACCGTGATCGGCACTCCCGTGGGATGCCTCGGCGGCCTCATGGCGGGATTCGCCGCCGGCGGGCTGGCCGGAACCATCTTCGTCGGTGGCGCCGCACTCGTGATTCTCGGAATCCAGTACCTGATCACCATCAACACGCCGTTCGTTCCGCCGGCGCCGGAACCCACCGCCTGATCGGTTCGTCCGCAGCCACTGAGTGCGCCGACGACAACGGCCCGCCTCCCCGAAGGGAAGCGGGCCGTAGTCGTCTGTGGGTGTTACGAGGTGCGCACGCGCAGACCCGGGTTCTCCGCCAGCACCTCGTTGATCGGTGTGGCGAACAACTCGGGGCTCTCGCCGAGGACGAACGTGACGACGTCCGCGACCTGGCAGATCGGGTACTGCCCGACATTGGACGCGCTCGAGATGCCGAGGGCCAGCGTGCCGGTCACGATCGTGCCGCCGCTGTCACCCTGCAGGGCGCACATGCTCGTCGAGAAGCTGTCGGCCAGCGTGCGCTCACCGACCGAGACGGTCTGCGCGACGGACGTGACGCGACCGCAGGTGAAGCCGGTCGTCAGACCCGACTTGCACACCGGGGCGCCGACGACCGGGTCGGCGGTTCCGGTGATCGCAACCGGCGCCGCGCCGGGAACCCGGACACCGTTGTTCTCGAACCGGCGGGCGGCGTCGTCGTCGGCCCGGATGATCGAGTAGTCGTGGATGTCCAGGCTGGTCTTCGCGAACGTGCCGATCCGCGGACCGGTGCCACCCGGCACCAGAGAGAACGCTTCCGACGCCTCCGCGGTGCCTGCAGCGCCCCGGTTGGGATCGCAGTGCCCTGCGGTGATGTTCACCGGCCTGCCGGAGCCGTCGGTGCCGTTGAACCCGAGCGAGCAGCGCAGCCCGATTCCGCCACCGAGCGAGCCGTACGCGTCGCCGCCCAGCAGGGCGTCGGCGGGCAGCGGTTCGGCGATGGGAGTGAGGTCGGTGGACGGCAGCGGAGCGGCCGTCGCAGGCGACTGCACGACGCGGGCGCCCTTCAGGAAGTCCGGAAGCTGCAAACCGCCCACGTTGTCGGCGCGGAGCACGAGATCGTTGTTCACGATGTCGATGGCGACGCCGCGAACGAGATCCGCGACGGCGGGCGGCTGGGTGTCGAGCCAACCGTCGAGCGACTTCACCTGCTCCTGCAGGCTGCTCTCGCTCTGCGCCACATCCTTCACCTGGAAGCCGGACTTCTCGGCTGCGGCGACCGCAGCCTCCTTGTCGGCGCCGTCGGCGAGCCCGACGATCGGGGTGCCTGCGTTGTCGAGCCACGTTCCGGCGAAGGCGTCCGGGAACTGGGTGCGCGCGGTCTTCGCGAACTCGGCCAGCTTCTGGCCCAGCTCGGAGTGCTCCAGGTACTGGTCCGGGCTCAGCGACAGATCACGCGAAATTGCGTCGATCAGTTCCGCGGGCAGCTTGGCGGCCTGGCCGGACGCTCCCGGCTCGACCGGATCGGCCTGAGCGGAGGCGGTGACCGGACCGAGGAGCAGCAGCGCGGCAGAGCCGAACACGGCGGCACGACGTGCGATGGAGCTTCGCATGGGGGCCTTTCTATGTTGTTTGTTCGCAGTTGCCTCGCGGGCGCACGCGAATACGACCCCCCTGACAGGTAAGGCCGTACACAGTCGGAGTCGACTATATGGGTTCGCCCCGTCTATTCCCACCTGTAACACTTCCGGCGGACGACTCAGCTGGACAAAGCGGACACCGGGGCCATCCGGGCGCTCTGCCGCGCACACGACTGCGCCCGGTGTCCGAGACGAAACGGGCACCGGGCGCAGGGTGAAAGCGGTGGAGAACTAGTCGGAGACGGTGCGCACCCGCATCCCGGATCCCACCGTGTCCACGATGTCCGCGACCGGGATGCCGAGGCTGGCCGTGCCACCCTCCGGAGCCAGCACCAGGTTCGCCTCCGTGCAGTTGGGGGCGCCGCTCGCATTGGAACCACTGGTGATCCCCAGCGCGAGGGTGCCGGTGACGATGGCGCCGCCGCTGTCACCCGCGAGAGTGCAGGCGGTCCCGGCGAAACCGTTGATCACGCGACTCGAACCGTCGGCCACGAACAACTGCGTCTCGACGTGATCCGCCGCGACCACACCACACGTGAACGACGACGTCTGACCCGACTTGCAGATCGGGGCACCGACGACGGGACGGGCGGTGCCGGTGATCTCCAGGGTGGTGCCGTTCGCGCCGCGCACAGCGGGACGGTCCAGGCCGGCCTTGACGCCCGCGTCGTTCAGCGTGATCACCGAGTAGTCCAGCTTGTCGGCGGGGTTACCCACCGACGACTTCGAGAACGCACCGATCTGCTGGCTGTCGTCGACGTTCTGGTGATTGGGGAGGAACACCGGCGACGGCTGACCCTCGGCGGGGTTGCAGTGCCCGGCACTGATGTTGACGGCCTGGCCGCTGTCGTCGACGGCGTTGAAGCCCAGCGAGCAGACGGAGATCTCCGAGATCGGCGTCTTCGGCAGCTCACCCGCGGTGGTGATGTACGTGTCTCCGGCGAGGGGACCCCGCTCCACCGGACCGCCGCCGCCGGGGCTCAGCATCACCTTGACGTTGGCGAGCAGGGTCGGCAGGTTCAGCGCCTGGCCGACGGGGCTGTTGACGACGTCGATGACGACGCGGTTCTCGAGAACGTCGATCGACGCGGAGTTGACCTGGGAAGCCACATCCTTCGGCAGTCCCGCGATCCAGCCGTTCACGTCGGAGAGGGTCTTCTCCAGGCCGTTCGCGGACACCGGCGCAATGCGGGTGTCGTACCCGGCCTTGGCTGCGGCGTCGGCGGCCTCGTTCGTGGTGACCGCGACGACGGGATTGCCGTCGAGGCCGATCCATGCCCCGGCGAAGTCGTCGGGATGCTGCTCCCGGAAGTCCTCGGCGTAACTACCCAGCTCCTGTGCCTTCGCGGCGCGATCGAGGTATTCCTGCGGGCTGATCTTCAGGTCGCGGGTGATGGCCTCGACGAGTTCGGCCGGCAACTTGTCGGCGCTCAGCTGCGTGGTGTCGGGCTGCGTAACAGGGTCGGCCTGGGCGGCAGTGGAAAACGGAAAGAGAAGAAGCATTGCCGAGGCGCCTACAACAGCGGCGCGGTGCGCCAGCACGTTACGCATGAAATCCCTTCTGCACGGAATCCGTTCACTGGGGATTCCTTCTGGGGTGGGTATCAGCGCCCCACCTTAAGCTACGGACGGGTCGACCCGTCGGGGAGGTGTGGCCGAGGCCTCACTGACCTGGCGTTTTCAGCGCAGGCTGTACCGGAGTCGTCGTCGTGGTGGTCGCGGCCAGCGATTGCGTCGTCGTCGTGGACGTGGTGGTGGTGGTCGTCGCCGGCGCAGTCGTCGTGGTCGTCGCGGCGGTCGTCGTCGTGGTGGTCTGGGGGACCGTGGTGATCGAGGGAAGCGTGATCACCGGCGTCGTCGTCGGCGGCGGGGGGGGAGGGGGCACGAACACGGATGTCGTCTCCGCCGGGGCGGGCGGGGGCGCGACCGGGATCGGGGCCTCCACCTCCGTCGTCACGGCCACCTCCTGCGTGCTCGCAGTCGGGAAGACGGCGGGCGCGACCGGTGTGGGTCGAACGGTCGTCGTCGTCACCGCCGCGGTCTGGGCGTCCTGGATCGACGGGACCGCGGTGCTGCCGTTGCCGGTGAGTGCGAACGCGACCGCCCCACCGGCCACCACCAACACGGCCGCGGCGACACCGGCGATGATCAGCGGTCGGCGGTCGGGGCGCTTGGCGGGGGCGGTCGATGCGCTCGCCGGAGTGGACGCCTCGGTCTCGGCCGACGGAAACGCGTCGGCGGCCGCAGCAGCAGCGGCCGCGGGCACCGCCGTCACAGCGGAGTACGCGGTGTGCAACGGGGCCTCGACGACGGGAATCGACTCCGTGTCGGCGCTCGTGTCCTCGTCGGTCAGGGCCAGCCCGGCCGCCAGCAGCGCCGCGCCGTGGGCGGGGGACTCCGGCGACGCGGCGAGCGCCACCGACTCCGGGATGAGAGTCGCCTCGCCCAGACCCATGTAGTCGAGCGATTCCCGCAGCTTGGTGACGATCTCCGGCGCCCAGTCCGACGGGTGGGTCGCGGTGACCTTCACCGTCCCGGACAGTCCGTCCGACGCCTCGCGGAACAGGCAGAACATCGCCGTCGCGACCAGGTCCTCGGCGCGGGTCAGAGACCCCGCGTACTCGATGCCCGTCGGCTCCCCGACGCGTGCGAGGAAGTCGCGGACGGCGCCGGTCGACTCCGTGCCGGGGTCGCCGAGCTGAACGGTGCCGTCCGGGGCGGTGAACAGGACGGACGGGTGTTCGATCGTCCTCACGTCGGTTCCGGAAGCGGTCACGACCGCTGTGGAAACCGAATCGCCGACGGTGAGTCCGACTCCGGTGGTCATGGAAAATCCTTACTGGCACGGTTCAGAGGGGTGCATCATCGCACCATGTGCACAGTGTGTCGCCTCCCGCGGTCGAATGGTTACATGCCCCACCCGTGAGTACTTCTTAACCGCCGGCGGTTAAGAAGTACTCACGGGCGCCGAAGGCGCAGCCCCGTGGCCCATCGCACGCAGCATCGACAGCAGTTCCGACCGCGACCCGGCGCCCAGCCGCCGCCGGATCCGGGCCACGTGGTGCTCGATCGTCTTCGCGGAGATGTAGAGGCGCGACCCGATCTCCCGGTACGTCAGCCCCTGGACGAGCAGTTCGGCGACTTCCGCCTCGCGGTCGGTGAGCGACCCCGGCGTGTTCGGGCTCGACACGACCGCGGAGTCGGCGCCGTTGTCGTTGGACGTCGGCTGGCGCAGGGCCCGCGCGACCTGCAGCAGGGTGGTCGCCACCCTGGTGTCGGAGGCGCGCAGCGCGGCTTCGCCGGCGAGGCGCGCGCCGTCCCACGGCAGGCCGATCCGGTCGAGGGTGCGGGCCGCGTCCTCGACGGAGGCGGCGTCGATGTCGCCCTGCAGCACGCGCAGCCAGGCGCGACCGGCGGTGGCGAGCCCGGAGGCGTACGTGCTGACCTTGGCGGCCTCGCCGAGTGCGCGGGCGTGCGGCATCAGATCGGCGGGGCATTCGGCGAGGATCGAGGCCTGGACGCCGTACCAGTGCAGCGCCGACCCCCACATCGCCGGTTCGCCGAGCGTTCGCAGCAACGACTGCGCGTCCTCGACGAGGTGGGTGATCCGGCCGGGTTCGCCGACCCGGATCGCGGTGAGCCACAGCTCGCCGAGCGGCAGCAGGCTCAGCAGGTCCACCGAGTACTCGGCGAGCACCCCCTGCGCGCCAGCCCAGGCCTGGAGCAGTGCGGCGTTGTCGCCGGTGCGCCGTGCCAGCCCGACCCGCAGTCCGTGGACGAACAGCAGATCGCGCTGGTGCATCGACGCGGCGTCGAGACCGTCGAGCCGGGACTGCGCCGACGTGAGGTCGCCGCGGACCATCGACGTCCAGGCGGTGAGCAGTTGGTGCCGGTTCGCGGTGACGCTGCCGGGTCGCTCGGCGTCCCGGGCCCGGGTGAGGACGGCGTCGGCGTGGGCGAGTTCGCCGCAGTGGAGTGCGGCGAGCGCGGTGATCGCGGCGGGGGAGTCGGGCAGCATCCTGGCCCGCGACGCGCGGCCGGGCAGCGACAGAGCACGGGTCAGTGAGTTCAGCGCGGCATTCGCGGACGCGGTCACCGACTGCACGAGTCCGGTCGCGACGAGGGCGGCGCCGGCGGTGGCTGCGGTGGGGGGTGCGCCCGCGCTCGTCGCGAGGACGGCTTCGGCGTCGTCGAGCCTGCCTGCGACCACGAGGACGGACGCGGCGAGGGAGGCGTCGGCGCCCGCCCGGTCCGCACCGAGCCAGGCGTACAGTTCGGCGCTGCGGTCGATCATGCCGCAGAACGCGGCGCCTGCGGCCGAAATCCGTACGGCCGCAGCGAGTTCCGGACCGTCGACGGCGGCGGACCGTTCGAGGACCGAATCGGCCAGGCCGACCGCGGTGTCGAGGTCACCGTTCAGGGCGCTCGCCTCGGCGTACGCGACGACGGCGGCGTCACCGAGCCTGCCGACCCGGCCGGCTTCGGCGTACAGCGCGACGGCGACGGCCGGTTCGGCGAGTTCGGCCTGGGCGCAGAGGAATTGGCTCAATTCCTCGCTGGGTGTGCCGGTCGCGGCCACCGCGCGGGCGACAGGAAGCGTGAGCGTTCCGCCGTCGACGTGATGGGCGAGCAGGCGGCGGGCCAGCGTGTGCAGGCGGTTCTCGCCGAGCGTCGTCGTGAGATGCGTGTGGTCCGCGAGAGCGAGCGTGTCCCGTTCGTCGACCCAGCCGTCCGAACGGAGCGCGTCGACTGCCGCGCGGGCGCGGTCGGGTTCGACGTCGAGTACCCGGGCGACCACGGTCTCGTCGAGGTCGCTGCCGAGCAGAACTAGTGCGAGAGCGGAGAGTTGCGGGCCGTCGAGGTCCGCGAGTTCGGTGGGAGGAAGCGGTGAGGGCAGCGTGGACACCGGCGCCCTATCCGCCGTTGCCGAGGACGCCCGGCACCAGGCCGGTGACTCCGCCGACGACGCCGCCGACCGTGCCGCCGACCCCGGTGACGGTGTCACCGACCGCGCCTGCGCCACCGACGATGGTGTTGGCGATCGCGGCGCCGCCGTCGGACGGGACGCTCGGTGCCGGAGCGGGCGCAGGTGCCGGCGCGGGAGCAGCGGGTGCCGGTGCGGGAGCAGCGGGGGCAGGCGCCGCAGCGACGGGGGCCGGGGCGGTGCCGGGCGCCGCGGCAACCGGTGGGGCCGCGGCAGGTGCGACGGTGCCGGGTGGGACGGTGCCGGGTGCGGCGACCGGAGTCGCGACACCGGCCGCGGTGCCGGGGACACCGGTCGCGGCGGCGACACCCGCAGCCTCGGTGCCGGGTGCGACGGCGCCGGTCGCGGCGGCCTCCGCCGGAACACCGGACGTCGAGGCCGCACCCGCCGACGTGCCCGACGACTGCGAGGTGGTCGAACCCGAACTGGACGCCGGTGCGACGTCGAAGGCCGTGCCGAGCGACAGCCCGCCCGCGGCGAGCACGGCGATGGCGGCGACGGATGCGGTGATGATCCCGGCCTTCTTCTTGCGCGACATCCCGGTGGGGGCGGGGTCGACAGGTCTCGGTGCGGGAGGCCGGGCGGCGAGGACGACGGTGTCGGCGTCCGACTCGACAGCCGGGGCGGCGGGGGCTGCCGTCGCCGGCGCGGCGGTGGGAGCGACGACCGGCATCCGCGCGACGGTCGGGGCGGCGGCGCGTCCCGCATCCCGGTCGGCGGCGAGCAGCGCCGCACCCAGGGCGGCGGTGTGGCCCGGACGTTCGGCTGCGACGACGGGAACCCGCAGCTCCGCGGACAGGAGTTCGGCGACGAGCGGGATGGCGGCGCTGCCGCCGGTGAGCACCACCTGCGTGACGTCGCTGGATTCGAGACCGGCGGCGTGGATGCTCTCGCGGACCAGCGTCACTGATTCCTGCAGGGGTTCGCGGATGAGGTCTTCGAGCTCTGAGCGCACCAGCCGCACGTCGGTGGAGATGCCGGGCAGTTCGATGCCGATGGTGGCCTCGGTGTCGGAGGACAGTGCCTCCTTCGCCGCGGTGCACCGGGTCCGCAGGCGGGTCAGCGCGGCGACGGTGCCGGGGTCGAACGGGTCGATGTCGCCGAACTCCTCGGCGACGTTGCCGAGGACGTACTGCATGGCGGCGTGGTCGAAGTGGGCGCCGCCGAAGTCCTCGGACCGCACGGGCTTGCCGAGGACGCCGGTCTCCGTGCCGTGGGCGTCCGTGCGGAACAGGGTGATGTCGAGTGAGGTGCCGCCGAGGTCGTAGATGACGGTCAACGCGTCGCCGAGGGTGCCGCGGGTCCGTTCGAGCCACGTCATCACCGCCTGCGCCTCCGACACGAGGGTGGCGTCCGCGACGCCGGCCTGCTCGAGCGCGTCGGCGAGGACGCCGACGGTGTACGTCGGCCAGACGGTCGGGTGGGCGACGACGGTGGCCGGGAGACCGTGCCTGCCGGATGCCGCCTCGTGCACCATGCAGCTGACGGCGGTGGCCACGAGGTCTTCGCCGGAGTAGGTCGAGCCGTCGTCGGTGAGGATCCCGACCGGGTCGCCCACACGGTTCGCGAAGTCGGACACCGTCACCGCGTCCGGTTCGCCGCCGTCGCCGCCGAGTACGGGTGCGCGGTCGGGGGAGAGGTGCAGAACACTCGCGCGGGACAGGACGGTGAGGTCGGCGGCATCCGTCACGCTCGCCCCGTCCGTGTCGACGGCGGCCACCGTATTGACCGATCCGACACCGATGCCGAGCGCTGCAGCCATGTTCCACTCCTGTGGTCCGGGCGGGCGTCACGCCGCCTGTGTCAGACGGACGGTACCGCCGTCGTATGTGACGGCCGGGGCCGTCGTGGTCACTCGAATTGTCGCGTGCGGCGGCCGTTTCGTTACGCCGATGCGCAGGTCGACGGCAGTTACGGGGCCGATCCCCTAATGCCCCCCTATCCCCTAACGGCGGGGGCCCGACCCCCGATAGGAGATCCCCGATACCGGGTTCCGTGAGTAGGGGGCGCCGCCCCGTTGGGAAGGGGGCCGCCGATCCATAACGTGTATTTCACTCGCCGTCACAGCAGTTGTGGTGGCCACCCGAACTCCCCGAACCTCGACCACAGGAGAGATTGCCATGGCTACCAACGCCGTCCTCGACTTCATCCTCGGCCTTCTTCGCGACGAGCAGGCTGCGGCGGCCTACTGCGCCAACCCGACCGACGCGCTGTGCGCTGCCGGTCTGCAGGGTGTGAGCCACGCGGACATCGTCTCCGTCGCCCCGCTGGTCGCGGAGTCGGGACTGTTCGCGGGCAGCGGAGCCGACCTGGCCGCGATCGTGAACGCCGGTGCCGACGTCGCCGGTGATGTCGCCGGCGGTCTCGGCGCGGGTGTCGGCGGCGGTCTCGGTGGCGGATTGGGCGCCGGCCTCGGACTCGGTGGCGGCCTCGGCGGTGCGGTCGGTATCGGTGCCGGCGCGGGCCTCGGTCTGGGCGCAGGCCTGGGCGGCGACTTCGACTTCGCCGCGGAACTGGCGGCCGGTCTGAGCGCCGCGCTCGGTGCCGCGCTGGAGATCGGCGGCGAGATCGGTGCACAGCTCGGTGCCGCGCTGGGTGCGGCCCTCGACGCGGCACTCTCCCTCACCGGTGGCCTCGACCTCGGCAGCGCCCTCGACCTCGGCGCCGTGATCAGCGGTGCCCTCGGCGGCGTGCTCGGGCTGGGCACCGACCTGACGGCGCAGCTCGGCACCACGCTCACCGCGGCGATCACGGCCCTGCCGGTGGTCGACGTGGCCGGTGGTCTCACCGGGATCCTCGCGCCGGCACTGGCCATCGGCGGCGACCTCGGCGCCGAGCTGGGTGCGGCTCTCGGTGCCGCTCTCGGCAGCGTCGTCGACCTCGGTGGCAGCGTGGACGGCGACATCCTCGCCGGACTCGGTGCCGGCCTCGACCTCGGCGCCGTGCTCGGAACGACGCTGGGCAGCGTGCTCGGTGTGGACGCCGGTCTCGGTGGTTCGCTGGGCGGTGCCCTCGACGCGGCGATCGGCGCCGGCGGCGGATTGGGCGCGACCCTCGAAGGCCTGCTCGGCGGTGACCTGCTCGGCGACGTCGCCGGTTCGCTCGGCGGAGTCCTCGGCACCGACCTCAGCGGGGTCCTCGGTGGCGCGCTCGGCGGTGTCCTCGGTGCGGGCGGCGACCTCGGCGCAGACCTCGGCGGCGCGCTCGGCGCGACGCTCGGTTCGATCGCGGACCTGGGCGGCGGACTGGACCTCGACGCGATCCTCGGTGCGGGCGGCAGCCTCGGCGGTGCCCTGAGCGGTCTGCTCGGCGGCGAACTCGGAGTCGGCGGCGACCTCACGGCCGGTCTCGGCACCGCGCTGGACGCCGTGCTCGGTGCCGGCGGCGGACTCGACCTCGGTGCCGTGCTCGGAGCCGACGGCGGCCTCGGTGGCGCGCTGAGCGGCATCCTCGGCGGCGTCCTCGGCGCCGGCGGCGACGTCAGTGGTGACCTGGGTGGAGCCCTGGGCGGTCTGCTCGGCGGCGCCCTCGACCTGGACGGCGGCCTCGGCGGCGCACTGTCCGGTGCACTCGACAGCGGTCTGGGACTGGACGCCGCACTCGGCACGGTCCTCGGCGGCGCCCTCGGGCTGGACGGTGGCCTGGCCACGCAACTGGGCAGCACCCTCGACGCCGCACTCGGCGCCGGCGGCGTGACGGGCCTCGACCTCGGCGGTCTGCTGGACGGCGGACTGGACCTCGGTCTGGGCGGCGACCTCGGCCTCGGCGGCGAACTGACGTCGGAACTGACCACGGCGCTGAGCGGTGCCCTCGGTCTGGGCGGCGACGCAGGCGCGAACCTGGGAACGGTCCTGGGCGGCGCACTGGAGAGCGGCCTCGGGCTGGGCGGCGTCCTCGACACCGGTGCCGATCTGGGAACCACGATCAGCAGCGCGCTCGGCGGAGTGCTCGGAGTCGACGGTGACGCCACCGCAGGCCTGGGCGCGGCGCTCGACGCGGTGCTCGGTGCGGACGGCGGGGTCGACCTCGGTGGCGCGACCGACCTGGGTGGTCTGCTCGGCGGTGCGTTCGGTGCCGGCGGCGCCGCGGGCGCCGATCTCGGCGCGGCCCTCGGCGGAGTGCTCGGCGGTGCGCTGGAGACCGGCGGCGCCCTCGACCTCGACAGCGTCCTCGGCGCGGAGGGAAGCATCGGCAGCACGCTGGGCACCGCTCTCGGCGGCGTCCTCGGCGCGGACGGCGACCTCAGCGCGACCCTCGGTTCCGCACTGGAAACGGCACTGGAGGCCGGTGGCGGCCTCGATCTCGACTCCGCTCTGGACGCCGATCTCGGACTCGACGCCGCAGCCGGCGTGGGCGGCGCCCTCGACGGTGCGCTCGACGCGGGCACCGGTCTCGCGGGTGGCCTGACGAGCGGCATCGACGGCGCGCTGGGCGGGCTGCTCGACGTGGGCAGTGACGTCACGGGCAACGTGGGCGGCGCCGTCGGCGGCGGTGTGGCGGGCGGCGCGGACGCTGCGGCCGGCATCGGTGCCGGTGTCGCGGCGGGTGTCGGTGCGGTTGCCGACGCCGGCGCGGACCTGGGCGGCAGCCTCGGAACCAACCTGGTGGGCGGACTGGACACGGCCGGTGGCCTGGGCGCCGGTCTGACCAGCGGCCTCACCGGTGGTCTCGGCGGAATCTTCGACACCGGTGCGGGCCTCGGCTCGGCACTGACGGGCAGCGTCGGCGGTGCGGTGGACGCGGTCGGCGAGGCGGGCGCCTCCGTCGGCGCGGTCGCCGACGCCGGCGCGAGCCTGGACGCGAACCTCGGCGGGGCCGTCGACACGGCGGCCAACCTGGGTGGCACGGTCGGTGGCGCTCTGGACACGGCCGCGAACGTCGGCGGAAGCCTCGGCGGCACCGTGGACGCCGCTGCCGGAATCGGCGGCGACGTGGCAGGCGGACTCGGAGGCAGCGTGGACAGCGCCGTCGACGCGACCGCCGGTCTGACCGGTGGCCTGGACGCCACCACCGACGCGGCCGCCGACCTCGGCGCCGGACTGTCCGGTGGCGTGGGCGGCCTCGGATCGCTCGGCACCTCGGTCGGCGGCGCCCTCGACGGGGCCGTCGGTGGAGCGGTCGACGGTGCGGTCGACGGCGGAGCCGCGGTGGGCGGCGCCCTCGACGGCGCAGCGTCCGCCGGTGGATCGGTAGCGGGTGGCGCCTCCGCAGGCGGTTCCGCCGCCGCGGATGCCACCACGGACGGGTCCGCCGACCTCGGAGCGGTCGGCGGCGCCGTCGCCGACACCACCGGTTCGATCACCGGCGGCCTGGGATCCACCCTGGGCGGGGCCGTCGACACCGGGGCCGACACCTGGTCGTCGATCGACGCGGACAACGCGTTCGGCGCCGACTCGGGCCTGCACGCCGACACCGACGGTTCGCTGTTCGGTGACACCGACTCCTCGGTGGACCTCTCGCACGACGTCACGGGCGTGGTCGATCACCTCGAGCCGTGATGAGACGGCGGTTCCGGCATCCCCCAGACGGGGCGGCCGGGACCGCCGTACGATGTAACGAAATCAGCCCCGGACGCGTTATGCGTGCGGGGCTGTTTTCCACAGTCGGGTGTCGGGGCACCGAACAGGTGCCCGCACGAGGTCGGAAGAATTGCGGGTCAACGAAGCTCATGGACAGTGCAGCCGCCGAGAAGAGTCCAGCCCGATCCCAGTCGATGACGGCGCTGCTCGAGCAGGCCCTGGACGTGGCGAAGCGGTTCGGCCGCGGCGACCTGGCGCAGCGTCTCGACTCGGCCCGGGGCCGGGTGCAGGACCCGCGGATGCGGATCGTGGTGGTCGGGCCGCTCAAGCAGGGCAAGAGCCAGTTCGTGAACTCGCTTCTCAATCTCACCGTGTGCTCGGTGGGCGACGACGAGACCACCGCGATCCCCACCGTCGTCCAGAACGCCGAGACCGCGTCGGCGGAACTGGTGCTCGCCGATCCGGGCGCCGACCCGATCCGGGTGCCGCTGCCGCTCGACGAGTTGAACGGCATCACCCCGGCCTCGCCCCGCGCCGGGGGCCGGGAAGTACTGCGGGTGGAGGTGAACGTCCCGAGCCCGCTGCTCGCCGACGGGCTGGTCCTCGTCGACACCCCCGGGGTGGGCGGCGCAGGAAATCCACACGCCGCGAGCACGCTCGGTCTGATTCCGGCGTCGGACGCCGTGTTCGTCCTGTCCGACGCCAGCCAGGAATTCACCGAGCCGGAACTCGGTTTCATCCGCCAGGTCACGAGCCTGTGCCCGTCGGTTGCCTGCCTGATCAGCAAGACCGACCTGTACCCGCACTGGCGCGAGATCGTCGAGGCCGACCGGGGGCACCTCGCGCGCGCCGGCCTGGACGTTCCCCTGATTCCGATCTCCTCGGTGCTGCGTTCGCACGCGCTGCGCCTGCAGGACGAGGAACTCAACACCGAATCCGGTTTCGTCGAGCTGTACGCGTTCCTGCGCGACCGGGTGGTGGCCCGTGCGGAGGCGAACACCCGCCGGGCCGTGTCGCTGGACGTGTCGTCGGCGGCCGAGCATCTGACCCTGGGGATCGGCAGTGAGCTTGCCGCCCTGCGTGATCCGGCGAAGGGCGTCGCCGCGGTCGCCGAGCTGCAGAAGGCGAAGGCCGCCGCCGAGGAACTGCACAAGAAGACGTCGCTGTGGCAGCAGACGCTCGGTGACGGCATCGCCGACCTGGCCGCGGACATCGACCACGACCTGCGGGACCGGTTGCGCCGCGTCACCCGGGAGGCGGAGGAGACCGTCGACGAGGGCGATCCCGGTAAGGACTGGGACGCGCTGGGCCAGTGGCTCGAGCAGGAATTCGCCACCGCCATCGGCGACAACTTCGTCTGGGCCCACGACCGCGCGCTGTGGCTGGCCGAGGTGGTGGCGCAGCACTTCGCGGAGACGGGGTCCGTCGAGTTGCCGCACCTGGACGTCGCGGACGTGGACGGGGTCCTCGAACCCGTCGCCTCGCTCGCCGACCTCGAGGCAGGGCGCATCGGGATCACCCAGAAGGTCCTCGTCGGGATGCGCGGCTCCTACGGCGGCGTCCTCATGTTCGGTCTGATCACCACCATGATGGGGATGGCACTGGTCAACCCGATCTCGATCGGTGCCGGAGTCCTGCTGGGCACCAAGGCGTACCGGGAAGACCGGGAGAGCCGGATCCTGAAGCGGCGGGCGGAGGCGAAGACCGCGATCCGCCGGTTCGCGGACGACGCCAGCTTCCAGGTGGGCAAGGAGTCGAAGGATCGGCTCCGGTCGATCCAGCGGTTGCTGCGCGACCATTTCACCGCGATCGCCGAGCAGGCTCTACGGTCGATCAACGAGTCGCTGCGGGCTGCGCAGGAGGCGGCGAACCTCGAGTCCACCGAACGGACCCGTCGCATCGCGCAGCTCGAGAAGGATCTGCACGTCGCTTCCGAGCTGAAGCAGCAGGCCGCGCAGCTCGTCGCAGGCGACGCGGGAGCGGTCACGGCATGACCGCCGCTCCGCTCCACGAAGCCCGGGCACTCATCGCCTCCGCCCGGCAGTTGTACGCGGGCAGGCCCGAGATCCGGGATCAGCTGACCGAATGCGCCCGGCGACTGGAACAACCACTGCGGGTGGCACTGGCGGGTTCGCTGAAGGCGGGCAAGTCCACGCTGCTCAATTCCCTGGTGGGGCAGGACATCGCACCCACCGACGCGACCGAGTGCACGCGCGTCGTCACCTGGTACCGGAGCGGGTCGACGCCCACCGTGACGGCGTGGTACCAGCCGGACCCGGGCACCGGCGGCCGGCGTTCGGCGAACGTCCCGGTGCTGCGCCGGGACGGACATCTGACGTTCGACCTCGGACACCTCACCGCCGACCAGGTGGACCGCCTCGACGTGGAGTGGCCGTCGTCCGCGCTGGCGCACACCACGATCATCGACACCCCGGGCACGTCCTCGCTGTCGCGGGACGTCTCGGCGCGCACGCTCGAGATGCTCACCCCGGACAACGAGGCGTCCGGCGCCGACGCCGTGGTCTACCTGCTGCGCACCCTCAACGCCACCGACGTCCAGTTCCTCGGTCAGATCGGCGACCACGTCGGCGACGAATCGGGACCGCTCGGTGTGGTCGGGGTCGTGTCGCGGGCCGACGAGGTGGGGGCCGGACGCCTGGACGCCATGATGTCGGCGAAGGAGGTGGCGTCCCGGTTCGCGGGTGAACTCGAACGGACCGGGCTGTGCCAGGCCGTCGTCCCCGTCGCGGGTCTGCTGGCGCTCGGGGCCCGCACGATGCGTCAGGCCGAGTTCGCGGCGTTCCAGCATCTGGCCGAGGTTCCGGTGGACGATCTGAACCTGGCGATGCTCTCGGCCGACCGGTTCTCCCGTGAGGACAGTCCGCTCCCGGTGGACGCCCGGATGCGCGCGCAGCTGGCAGACCGCTTCGGGCTCTTCGGGATCCGGATGGCCGTCACCCTGATCCGGCTGGGCACCAAGGACTCGCCGACGCTGGCGGCCGAACTGGTGGAACGCAGCGGTCTCGACGAATTGCGTCAGGTGATCGACATCCAGTTCGGGCAGCGGGCCGATCAGTTGAAGACCCACTCGGCACTGGTGGCGCTCAAGCGGGTGCTGACGGCGCATCCGGTGCCGGGGGCGGGCGAGATCCTGATGTCGGCCGAACGACTGCTGTCCGACGTGCACGGTTTCCAGGAACTGCGGCTGCTCGGGCGGCTGCGGTCCACCGAGGTGGGGCTGCCCGCCGACGACGTCGCCGAACTGCAACGACTGATCGGCGGATTCGGAATCCAGATCCCGGAACGACTGGGCACCGACGGCGACGACTCCGTGGAGTTGCAGCGGATGCGGGCGCTCGCCGCGGTGCGAAAGTGGCGCGAACGCGCACGGCACCCGTTGCTCGACCAGTTCACGGCGCGGGCCTGCACCGTCGCGGCCCGCAGCGCGGAAGGTGTTCTGGAGGAACTGAACACGGTCCGCCTCTAGCCGGGTCAGGTCGCGGACACGCCCGCGATCTCGCCCTCCCGGAACGCGTCCACGAACAGTTGGTGGTCCTTGCGGCTGACCTCGGCGTAGGCGATGCCGAAGTCGACGATCTCGCCGACGAATTCGTCCAGCCTGCCGTCGACGACGTTCTGGATCGCGTCCTCGGTCTGGAACGTCACCAGGGTCTGGTCGCTGTCCTCGTCGGAGACGCAGTGCACCTTCGCGGTCGCCCGGCCGAGGTCCTCGAGCAGCGGCGCGATGTCCTCGGGTTCGGTGAGGTCGGACCAGTCGAGGTCCAGTTCGTACGGGGAGAGTTCGGCGACGACGAAGCCGGTGCCGTCGATCTCCGTGTAGCCGAGCAGCGGATCCGTGTGGACCTGCAGGGCGCGCTGACTCACCGCGGTGCGGTGACCCTCGTGCTCGAAGTACTCCCGGACACCGGGTTCGTCGACGATCCGGCTCGGAGCGGCGACGTTGCCCTGCTTGAGGGACAGCACGATGTCGTTCTCGAGCGCCTGGGACGCCCCTTCGATGAGCACGTTGTACGCGGGCAGACCGGCGCTTCCGATCCCGAAGCCCTTCCGTCCCACCACGTCCTTGATGCGGTAGAACACCGGGCGAGTGGACCGCTTGCTGCGGGGGACCCGCTCGACGTACTTCTCCACCGCCTCGCGGACCGTGGCGCGTTCGGCCTCCTCCAGTTCGCGGACCCCGCGCCCGCGGCGGAAGTGCCGGTCGAAGTCCTCCAGCACCGTGACGGATTCGAGCAGGCTCACCCGGGTGGCGAGGCGCGCGCTCAGCAGGAGGTCGTGAATGGCGCCCCGCGAATTGTCCAGGCGCAGCGCATACGCCTCGTCCTCCTCCTCCCGCGCGTACTGCAGGACCTGCTCGACGTAACTGCGCAGATACGTCTCGGCGAGTTCCCGGACATCGCTCTCGGGGAGCGCCTTCTGCCAGCCCATCAACGCCAGGCTCGCGACGAAGCGCCGCAGATCCCAGCTGAAGTGCCCCACGTACGCCTCGTCGAAATCGTTGACGTCGAAGACGAGCGTGCCCTCCGAGTTCATGTACGTGCCGAAATTCTCCAGATGCAGATCGCCGTGAATCCACACGCGGCCGGTGCGCTCGTCCGCCCACGGATCGTCGAACTCACGCAGATCGTCGTAGAACAGGCACGCGCTGCCCCGGTAGAACGCGAACGGGTTGGCGGCCATCTTCCGGAACTTCGTGCGGAACGCGCTCGGGTCCGCGTCCATCAGGTCGGCGAAGGTCTCGACGAGGACCTCCACGATCCGCCTCCGCCTCGTGGAATCGGCGTCGTCCACACCAGCCTCCTTCTCGCGGCAGAACCGTCACGACCGCACCGAACCACGGTAACGCTGCCGCCCTGCCGGCGACTGCAGATACGCCCACGCATCGGCCACGATCTCGTCGAGATCGGCGTGTTGCGGGCGCCAGCCCAGTTCGGCCTGCACCCGTGCGCCGGACGCGACGAGGACCGCCGGATCGCCGGCGCGGCGCGGCGCGTCGCGCGTGGCGACCGTCCGGCCCGTCACACGTTCGCAGGACGAGATCACCTCCCGCACACTGAACCCGGTGCCGGTGCCGAGGTTGAAGATCCGGTGCGTTCCGGGTCGCGAGGATTCGATCGCGAGGACGTGCGCCTCGGCCAGGTCGCGGATGTGGATGTAGTCGCGGACGGCGGTACCGTCGGGAGTGGGCCAGTCGGTGCCGAACACCGAGATCTCGGCGCGGTGCCCGGCCGCGACCTGCAGCACCAGCGGGATCAGGTGGGTCTCCACGCGACGGTTCTCGCCGAGACCGGCGTACGCGCCCGCCACGTTGAAGTACCGGAGGCTGCACGCCGCCAGTCCGTGGGCGTGCGCGTACGACGTGATCGCGTGGTCGATCGCCAGTTTGGTGGCGCCGTACGGGTTGGTCGGCCGGGTCGGTGCGTCCTCGGTGATCGGCACGGAATCCGGTGAGCCGTACGTCGCGGCCGTCGAGGAGAACACCAGCCGGCCGGTGCTGGAGGAGCGTATCGCCTCCAACAGCGTCAGCGTCGTGACGACGTTGGCCTGCCAGTACGTTTCCGGGGTCTCTACCGACTCGCCGACGAGTGAGCGGGCGGCGAAATGCAACACGCCGTCGACATCCCCGGCGCCGAGGACCCGGTGGGCGGCGTTCGCGACGTCGTCCTCGACGAACTCCGCCCCGGCGGGCACCGCGTCGGCGTTGCCGGTCGAGAGGTCGTCGACGATCACGACCGAGTGGCCGCACTCGAGCAGCCGCTGTGCGCAGACGCTGCCGACGTATCCGGCACCGCCGGTGACGAGAAGTTTCACCGTTCTCCTTCGAGTATCAGTCGCCGAGCCGGGCGCCGGTCGTGGGCGAGAAGAAGTGCAGGCGGGCCGGGTCCGGTGCCAGCCGGATCACGTCGCCCTTGGCTGGGGAGGCGGAGTCGCTGACCCGGGCGACGATGTCGTGACCACCGAGTTCGCCGTCCCGAACGAGGCGCCCGTACACGTAGGCGTCGGCGCCGAGTTCCTCCACGACGTCGACCTTGACGGCGGTGCCGGTGCCGGCCGCGCGCCACGATTCGGGCCGCACGCCGACGACCACCCGGTCCGTGCCGAGCTCGTCGAGGACGGCGCGGGGCACGGGTGTGGCCAGTGAGCCGATCTGCGCGGCGCCGCCTTCGATGTCGACCTCGAACAGGTTCATGGCGGGCGACCCGATGAATCCGGCGACGAAACTGTTGACCGGCTTCTCGTACAACGTCTTGGGGCTCGCGCACTGCTGGAGGAGGCCACCCTTCATCACCGCGACGCGGTCGCCCATCGTCATGGCCTCGACCTGGTCGTGGGTGACGTACACGGTGGTGGTGCCCAGCCGCCTCTGCAACAGTGAGATCTGGGTGCGGGTCTGCACGCGGAGCTTCGCGTCGAGGTTGCTCAGCGGCTCGTCCATCAGGAACACCTGCGGGTTGCGGACGATCGCCCGGCCCATCGCGACCCGCTGGCGCTGCCCGCCGGACAGTGCCTTCGGCTTGCGGTTCAGGTAGTCGCCGAGGTCGAGGATCTTCGCGGCCTCCTCGACGCGGCGGCCGATCTCGGTCTTGTCCATGCCGGCGATCTCGAGGGCGAAGCCCATGTTCTTCGCGACAGTCATGTGGGGGTACAGCGCGTAGTTCTGGAACACCATCGCGATGTCCCGTTCCTTCGGGGCGAGCGCGGTGACGTCGCGTTCGCCGATGCGGATGGCGCCGTAGTCGACGTCCTCGAGACCGGCGAGCATCCGCAGCGACGTCGACTTGCCGCAGCCGGACGGGCCGACGAGGACGAGGAATTCGCCGTCCTCGATGTCGAGGTTCAGCGAATCGACGGCCGGCACATCGGAACCTGGGTACATCTTGGTGGCTGCGTCGTACGTGACTTGTGCCATGGTGTTCTCCTGGTCGTGGAAGGGATCTCAGAGTCGGTGTGCCGAGCCCGACGGCTCGGCGGACAGGAACTGGGGGACCGGCAGGCCGGCGGAAGCGGCCCGGCGGACGACGGTCTCGACGACGGCGTCGACCCGGCCGGCGGGCACCAGGGCGATCGCGGAGCCGCCGAACCCGCCCCCGGTCATCCGGGCACCCCAGGCGCCGGCCGCGAGGGCGGCGTCGACGGCGGAGTCGAGTTCGGCGGAGCTGACCTCGTAGTCGTCGCGCAACGAGGCGTGCGAACGGTTCAGGGCGTCGCCGATGTCGGCGATCCGCCCGCGGTCGAGCAGATCGGCGACCTCCCGGACACGACGGATCTCGCCGAGCACGTGCCGGGCCCGCTGCGCTACCGGGGAACTGAGCGCCGCGACCGCCGCGTCGGCGTCGGCGACGTCACGCAGGGTGGCGACGCCGAGGTCGGCGCACGCCTTCTCGACGGCGGCGCGCCGGTTGCCGTACTGGCCGTCGACCAGTCGGTGCGGCGCGTTCGTGTCGATGACGATCAGCCGGGCGCCCGCGGAGCCGAAGTCAAGGGGGACGTGCCGGGTGGCGCCGTCCCGGCAGTCGAGGAGCAGAGCGTGGCCGGGGCGGGCGAGCATCGCCACCGACTGGTCCATGCCGCCGGTAGAGGCGCCGGCGATCTCGTTCTCCGCGAGGACGGACGCCTCGATCAGTGGCCGGCGGCCGTTCGTGTCCGTGGGTAGTCCGGTGAGGTCGGCGACGGCCAGCGCGAAGGCGCACTCCAGGGCGGCCGAACTCGACAGCCCGGAGCCCACCGGAACCGTCGAATGCACCGCCACGTCGAAACCCGTTCCCGCCGTGAGATGTCCGGACCGGCGCAGCGCCCACACCACCCCGGCGACGTAGGCGGCCCAGCCGGACGGGTGGCCCGGGGCGACGTCGGCGAGCGGGCCCCGCCAGGTGTCGGTGGTGTGCGTGGACACGGCGTGCAGGATCCCGTCGTCGCGCACCCGGACGGCGACCACGGTCCCGTACGGGAGGGCGAACGGCAGGACCAGCCCGCCGGCGTAGTCGACGTGCTCACCGATGAGGTTGACCCGGCCGGGCGCGGTCCAGACACCGTCCGCGTCGCCGCCGAACGTGTTGCGGAACAACGCCTCCGCGGTGTCCGCGACCGCGCGGGCGTCGACAGGGGTGACCCAGTGCGGTGCACTCACGACGCCACCTCCCGCAGCCGGTCGGCGATGCGCTCGGGGGTGGTGTCGTTGACCCACGCCCCCATCCCGGACTCGGATCCCGCCAGGTACTTCATCCGGCCAGGGGAGCGCATCATCGAGAACAGCTGCAGGTGCAGGCGTCCGAGCGGGCGGTCCTCGCCGACGGGCGCCTGATGCCACGCGGCGATGTAGGGGACGGCGTCGACGCCCTCGAAGAAGCGGTCGACCCGCCGCAGCAGTTCGAGGTAGACGTGGGCGAGTTCGTCGCGTTCGTCCTCGGTCGGTTCGGTGAGGTCACGGATGTCGCGGTGGGGTGCGAGGTGCACCTCCAGCGGCCAGCGCGAGGCGGCGGGAACGTACGCGGTCCAGTGTTCTCCGGCCAGGACCACCCTTCTGCCGGAGCGTGTTTCGGCGTCGAGGACGTCGGCGAGCAGCAGTCGCCCGGTGCTCTCGAAGTGCTCGCGGGAACGCCGGATCAGCGCGTCCGTGCGCGGCGGCAGATACGGGTAGGCGTAGATCTGACCGTGCGGATGGGTGAGGGTGACACCGATTTCCTTGCCTCGGTTCTCGAAGCAGAACACCTGCCGCACCCCGGGCAGCGCCGACAGCTCGGCGGTGCGGTCGGCCCAGACGTCGACGACGGTGCGAACCCGGTCGACGCTCAGGGAGGCGAACGCGGCATCCGGGTCGCTGGTGAAGCACACCACCTCGCACCTTCCCGCTCCCGGGGCCAACGGCCACAACGCTTCCCCGTCGACGCAGTCCGGCAGGTCCTGCTCGGTGGCGGCCGTCGCCAGCGACGGGAAGCGGTTCTCGAACACCACGACGTCGTAGTCGTCGGCCGGAATCTCGGTGGGCGCCTTGCCCGGCCGGCTCGGGGCGAGCGGTGACGCGTCCGGCGGTGGCAGGAACGTGCGGTCCATCCGCTGCGCCGCGATCACCACCCACTCACCCGTGAGCACATCGAACCGCATCTGCGACTGCGACACCGCCGGCGGCAAGGGGCGCGAATCCACCAGTTCCCGGGTGGCGTCGCCCGACACGTACGGCTCGGAGTCGTCGAAGTAGATCAGTTCGCGGCCGTCCGCGAGCGTTGTCCGGGTCTTGCGCATCCGGACCCGCGCGGGGGCCTCCCGCGCCTCCTGTTCGTCACGCACGGTCATCGTCAAGTCCTTCCCGGTTCTCCCGTGTCACCACGAGATCGCCGACGTGGTCGGCGAGGGCTTCCTGGGCGGCGCGCTCGAGCCCGGCGTCGGTGATGAGGATGTCGACGTCGGACAGTGGGATCGTGTTGGCCAGCGCGGTCACCCCCCACTTGGTGTGATCGGCGAGCACCACGACCCGCCGCGACGACGCGACGAGCGCCTGATTGGTCTGTGCTTCCATCAGATTGGGGCAGGTGAGCCCCGAGTCGATCCCCATGCCGTGGGTGCCGAGGAACAGCATGTCCACGTGGATACCGCGGAGGGCGGCGACCGTGAGCGGCCCGACCAGTGCGAACGACGGGGTGCGCTGACCGCCGGTGAGGAGGACGGTCTGGTCGTCGCGGCCGCCCTCGTGGAACGCGTCTGCGACGGGCAGCGAATTGGTGACGACGGTGATGTCGGGGACGTCGAGGAGTTCGCGTGCGAGCGCGTGTGTGGTGGTGCCGCCGGAGATGCCCACCGACGTGCCCGGGCGCACCAGCCGGGCGGCGGCGCGGGCGATGGCACGCTTGGCCTCGCGGTCGAGTTCGGACTTCGCCGAGAACCCCGGTTCGTGCACACTCGCCGACCGCGGCAGCGTGACTCCGCCGTGCACCCGTTCGACGAGACCCTGTTCGACGAGTTCGTTGATGTCGCGCCGGATGGTCATGTCGGAGACCCCGAGGGTCGCGCCGAGGTCGACGACCTTCACCGCACCGTGCGCGGTGACTTCGTCGAGGATCACCTGCTGGCGCTGACGAGCGAGCATCATGCGTCCGCCTTTCGTGTCCGGGCGCCGCGGCCGGCGCTGCCTTCGCGAATCACAGCACAGCTGCCCGGTTCCAGGGCGAGCGGTCCGTCGACCACCCGTTCGGTCACGAGGTCGGTTCCGGACACGTCCACGGTCACCTTGTCGTTCGTGTGGTTGAGGACGAACAGCCACGATCCGTGCTCGCCGCGCCTGCGCACGATCTCGACGTCGGCGTGCTGCCCGGCGTAGAGCGCGAGACCGGCTGCGGCGCAAATTGTCTCGGCGAGCCTCGCCCAGCCCCGCGGGTCGGGGACGGTGGCGAGATACCAGGCCGCGCCGTCGCCGACGGGGCGCCGGGTGAGGGCGGGCACGCCCTGCAGGTGTCCCTCGGTGTGGCGGGCGAGGACGTCCACATCCTCGGAGACCGTCAGGTATTCGGTCCAGATGCCGGCGGCGGTGCCGTCGTCGAGGACCACGGTCTCGTCGTCGGCGAGCGGGAAGAATTCCTCGGTGCGGACGCCGAGGAGATCGCGGAACGCCCCGGGATAGCCGCCGAGCCGGACGTGATCGTCGCGGTCCGCGATCCCGGAGAACGCGGTGACCAGCACCTGGGCGCCCGCCCGGGCCGCGGCCTCGATCCGCGCGGCGTCCTCGTCGCTGCACAGGTACACGGCCGGGACCACCACCACGGCGTATCCGCTCAGATCGGCGTCCGGGGGGATCACGTCACACGTGACGCCGGAGAAGGCGCGATGGGCGCGTTCGGCGATCGCCATCGGCTGCATCAGCCGGGACGGATGCCCGTCCTGCTCGCACGCCCACTGCGACTCCCAGTCGAACAGCACACCCACCGGCGCCTCCACACGGCTGCCTGCCACCGGCTC
Organism: Rhodococcus sp. NPDC057014; assembly: GCF_042673295.1. Taxonomy (NCBI): domain Bacteria; kingdom Bacillati; phylum Actinomycetota; class Actinomycetes; order Mycobacteriales; family Nocardiaceae; genus Rhodococcus; species Rhodococcus sp. NPDC057014. The sequence goes on along the minus strand of NZ_JBHUSF010000010.1, from coordinate 47,445 downwards.
GAGGCGGCGCAGGACGGCACCGAGCTGGACGACCTCCCGCCAGCGGGCGGAATCGGTGCCCGCGTGCGGCACGAGGGCGGAATGGAACTTCTCGGCGCCGGCCTGCGAGGCACGAAACTGGAAGTAGGCGATGCCGTCCGCTCCGCGGGCCACGTGAGTGAGGGAGTTGCGCAGCATCTCGCCGGGCGCCTTCGCCCGGTTGACCGGCTGCCAGTTGACGGCGCTCGTCGAATGCTCCATCAGCAGCCACGGCCGCGACCCGGCGATCCCGCGGGTGAGGTCCGCGGAGAACGACAGCCGGTGGTGGGCGGCGCCGTCGCCCGTCGCGGGCCCCACCAGGTAGTGGTCCGTGGAGACGAGGTCCTGTTCGGGCGCCCACTGCGCGTAGTTCATGTCGCCGGCGAGCGACTGCGGTGAGCCCATCCCCACCATGAAGTTGGTGGTGACGGGGATGTCGGGGGTGATGCGCCGCAACACCTCCCGCTCCGCGAGGTACTGGTCGAGGAGGGCGTCGGAGCAGAATCGGCGCCAGTCCAGCAGATGGGTGGGGTTGCCGAACGTCGTGCTCACGGCGGGCGGCACCACCTCGTCCCACGCGCTGTAGCGCTGGCTCCAGAATGTCGTGCCCCACGCCCGGTTGAGTTCGGTGAGGTCGCTGTAGCGACGCTGCAGCCACCGCCGGAACGCCCGCGTGCTGTCGGGGGAGTAGCAGCGCGAGTTGTGACAGCCGAGTTCGTTCGACACGTGCCACAGGGCGAGCGCCGGGTGGTCGCCGTAGCGGACGGCCATCTTCTCGACGAGGACGAGGGACAGGTCGCGGTAGACCGGGGAACTCGGGCTCCAGGTCTGCCTGCTGCCGATCTCGTACCGGTAGCCGCGCTCGTCGACGGGCCGGACCTCGGGATGCGCCGCCGTCAGCCACGGGGGCGGGGACGCGGTGGCGGTGGCCAGGTCGACGCGGACACCGCCCCCGTGCAGGAGATCCAGGACGCGATCGAGCCAGCCGAAGTCCCAGGTGTCGGGGGTGGGCTGCAGCCGCGCCCACGAGAACACGCCGACGGTCGCGAAGTCGACACCCGCCTCGCGCATGAGTTCGACGTCGCGCCGCCACACCTCTTCGGGCCACTGCTCGGGGTTGTAGTCACCGCCGAAGGAAATGCCCCGGGTCGGCCACCTCAGGGGCCGCCCGCCGGAGTCGCTCGCTGTGTGCATGCTCACAATCTGTCGGATCTCCATTCAAAAGTCAACACGAATGAACATTTCTGCACTTCTGCAGGTGAAAGCGCATCGATCCGGTTGACAATGCGCGGATGGTCGTGATTTTGTAACGTGCATCACGTAGCGGCGTGAGGCGACAGCACCGAAACATGATCGAAATTGTTCGATTTCGATCAGGTGATGAGCGACTCCGCCCACCGGGTACTCAATCGAAAAGGGCACCATGAACCGAAACGAGCTGCCGCACACGTGGCAACCCTCCCGGCGCACCTTTCTCAAGGCCGCGCTCGGCGCCGCGGGCGCCCTGTCGACGGCGGGCCTGCTGTCCGGGTGCACGAGCGGTGTCGACCCCCACCTGATCACCCTCGGATCGCGGCTGTCGGACAAGAACGCCAAGCTCGGCGTCCAGGACGTCGTCGGGATGTTCCAGCAGCAGACCGGCGCCGCCGTGCGCATCAACTCCGTCGACTCCACCTCGTTCCAGGAAAACGTCAACAACTACCTGCAGGGCACACCGGATGACGTGTTCACCTGGATGTCGGGATACCGGATGAAATACTTCGCCGACAAGGGCCTCGTCGACGACGTCAGCTCGGTGTGGCAAGCACGCGGCAGCGGTTTCAGCGACAGTTTCCGCGAGGCGTCCACCGGAACCGACGGCAGGCAGTACCTGATCCCGTTCTTCTACTACCCGTGGGCCGTGTTCTACCGGCCCAGCCTGTGGCAGCAGCGCGGCTACGTGCCGCCGAAGACGTTCGACGAATGGGTGATCCTGTCGAAACGCATGCAGACAGACGGTCTCACACCCATGGGGTTCGGTGTGCGCGACGGCTGGCCGCCGTTCGGCACGTTCGACTACCTCGACCTGCGCCTCAACGGCGTCGACTTCCACCGCTCCCTGCTCGCGGGCGATGTGAGCTGGACCGACAACCGCGTCCGGTCGGTGTTCGACACCTGGCGTGAGATCCTGCCGTTCCACCAGCCGCAACCGCTGGGCCGCAAGATGTCCGAGGCGCAGCAGGCACTCCTCAACAAGGAGGTCGGCATGCTGGTGGCCGGCATGTTCGTCGCGCAGAGCTTCCCCGCGGGGCCCGACCGGGAGGACCTGGACTTCTTCGCCTTCCCCGAACTCGACTCCGCCGTCGGCACTTCGGCGGTCGAGGCGCCGATGGACGGTTTCATGATGCGCAAGGACCCGCGCAACCTCGGCGGGGCGCAGCAGCTCCTCTCCTTCCTCACCAGCGCCGACGCCGCGGTCGCGTACGCGAAGCAGGACCCGCAGGCGATCCCGGCGCATCGCGGCGCCGACCTGTCGAGTTTCCCTCCGCTCGTGCAGAAGTCGGCCGCCCTCGTGCAGGGCGCCGGGGCGATCACCCAGTTCCTCGACCGGGACACCCGCCCCGACTTCGCGTCCGTCGTGATGATCCCGGCGATGCAGCAGTTCCTCGGCAACCCGAACGACGTCGACGGCCTGGTCCGCAGCATCGAGCGGCAGAAGGCGGCGGTGTTCGGGCAATGAACGCACACGAGAAGACAACGACCATCATCACGGTCCCGACAGGTCAGGTGAATTCATGACCAGCACAGTTCCTCCCCAGGCCGGAACCGAACCCCGGACCCCGGCGCCGAAGGTCCGGCGCAGCCGGGGTGACCGGTGGACCATCGCCGTCATGCTCGGGCTGCCCGCCGCGATCGTGATCGGGCTGGTGTGGATTCCCACCGTGTTCACGGTGATCCTGTCGTTCGCACGCTGGGACGGCATCGGCGGCACGTCCACCATCGAGTGGATCGGCCCGCAGAACTACGTCGACGCCGTCCAGGCGTACCCGCCGTTCCAGCAGGCCCTGCACAACAACGTCCTGTGGCTGGCGTTCCTGTTCGTCTTCCCGACGATCCTCGGCATCTTCCTCGCCGTCCTCCTCGACCGGGGTCTGAAGGGGAGCCGGCTGTACCAGAGCATCTTCTACATCCCCGTGGTGTTGTCGATGGCACTGGTCGGATTCGTGTGGCAGCTGATCTACTCCACCGACGGCGGCGTGCTCAACACCATCCTCGGCACGGACGTCGACTGGCTCGGCAACCCCGACGTCAACATCTGGGCCGTCATGGTCGCCGCGAGCTGGCGGCACACCGGCTACATCATGCTGTTGTACTTGGCGGGCCTCAAGGCCATCGACCCGTCGGTGCGCGAAGCGGCCCTCATGGACGGCGCCGGGCCGATCCGCACGTTCTTCCGGATCGTGTTTCCTCTGATGAAGCCCACCAACCTGCTGATCATCGTCATCACCGTCATCGAGGCCCTGCGCGCCTTCGACCTCGTGTGGGTGATCAACAAGGGTCGCAACGGACTCGAACTCATCTCCGCCCTCGTCACCGCCAATGTCGTGGGCGAAGCGGGCCGGGTCGGATTCGGTTCGGCCCTGGCGACGATCATGCTCGTGATCTCGCTGGTGTTCATATCCTTCTATCTCTGGATCGTGTTGCGGAGCGACGACTGATGACCATGACCACACACCCCACCGACCACAGTGTGCCCGTCGACCGGGCCGGGCCCCGCAACAAGGCGGCGGTCGCGAACCGGCGCCGGCTCGGTACCGCGCACGCGGCGATGTACCTCCTGCTCACCGCGCTGGCGTTGTTGTGGATCTTTCCGCTCCTGTGGGCGCTCTACAACTCGTTCCGCGACTACGACTACGTCCTCACCCACGGCTACCTGTCGGTCGGCGGATTCACGCTGAGCAATTACACCGAGTCGTGGGAGGTCGGCGGAATCCCGCACTACTTCCTCAACTCGATGCTCATCACCATCCCGGCGGTGCTGCTGATCCTGTTCATCGGGTCGATGGCCGCGTTCGTGCTCGCCCGGTTCCCGTGGAAGTTCAACGTGATCATGCTGGCCGTGTTCATCGCGGGCAATCTGCTGCCGCAGCAGACGCTGCTGACCCCGTTGTTCCGCCTGTACAACGCGATTCCGTTGCCGTACTGGATGAGTTCGTCGGGCTCGCTCTACGACAGCTACTGGGGACTGATCCTCGTGCACGTCGCGTTCCAGACCGGGTTCTGCGTGTTCGTGCTGAGCAATTACATGAAGACGGTTCCGCCGGAACTGCTCGAGGCGGCGACCGTGGACGGCGCTGGACTGTTCCGCCAGTACTGGCAGGTGGTGCTCCCACTGTGCCGTCCGGCGCTGGCCGCGCTCGCGACGCTCATGATCACCTGGATATACAACGATTTCTTTTGGGCTCTCGCGTTGATGGTCAGCGGCGACAAGCTGCCGGTCACCACCGCGCTGCAGAATCTGCAGGGCAGCTTCTTCACCGACACCAACCTGCTCGCCGCCGGATCGGTGCTCGTCGCATTGCCGACGGTGCTCGTATTCGTCGCGCTGCAGCGGCATTTCGTTTCCGGACTGACGATGGGAGCCAACAAGTGAGTGCGACAATCCCCCCGCACGCGTACGTTCACCTGACCGCCGGCGGCGTGTCCGTCGTCCTCGACCTCACCGAAGGACGACTGCCGGCGATCGTGCACTGGGGTGCGGCGCTCGGCGACCTCACCCTCGCCGACGTCGAGGCCCTGGCGCAGGCGAACATCGAGCCCCCGGCGGGCAACGTGGTCGATCTCCCGGTGCGCCTGTCGGTACTCCCCGAACACCACACCGGGTGGGTGGGGAAACCCGGGATCGCCGGCCACCGGGACGGCGCCGACTGGTCGCCGCTGTTCACGACGACCACGCTCACGGTCGACGGATCCGAGCACCGGGCGGGACTCGTCGCGGTCGGTGCCGGTGAGGTCCGGGTCGCCGCACACGACCCGGTGGCCGATCTCGGTCTGGTCCTCGACATCGAACTGCTGCCGAGCGGCCTGCTGAGGGCGCGCGCCGAGGTCACGAACGCGGGCGACACGTTCTACGCTCTCGACGACCTCCAGCTCGCATTCCCGGTCCCGCCGCAGGCCCGGGAGATCCTCGACTTCGCGGGCCGGTGGGGGAAGGAACGGACCCCGCAGCGCCGCGAGCTCACCGTCGGCATCCACGAACGCGAAGGACGGAAGGGACGCACCGGCCCGGACGCGGCGACCGTACTCTCCGTCGGCGTGCCCGGTTTCGGCTTCGACCGTGGCGAGGTGTGGGGCACCCACGTCGCGTTCAGCGGCAACCATCGGCACTACGCGGAACGCCTGTTCACCGGTTTTCAGGTGGTCGGCGGCGGGGAGCTGCTCCTGCCGGGCGAAATAAGGCTGGCGGACGGCGAAAGTTACACGACGCCCTGGATCTACGGTGCCTACGGCGACGGACTCGACGCCCAGGCGCATCGCTTCCACGACCATCTCCGGTCGCGGCCCACGCATCCGCGGCGTGCGCGCCCGGTCACGATCAACGTGTGGGAGGCGGTCTACTTCGATCACGACCTCGCCCGGTTGACGGACCTGGCGGATCGCGCGGCGAAGCTCGGCGTCGAACGCTACGTGCTCGACGACGGCTGGTTCCGGTACCGGCGCAACGATCTGGCGGGCCTGGGGGACTGGCACGTCGACGAGACGGTGTGGCCGAGCGGTCTGCATCCGCTGGTCGATCACGTGCGTTCCCTCGGCATGGAATTCGGCCTGTGGTTCGAACCGGAGATGATCAACCTGGATTCCGATCTCGCACGGGAACATCCCGAGTGGGTCATGGCGACCGGCGGGCGCACCCCGGTGCCGTCCCGGAACCAGCAGGTGCTCAATCTGGGGATCCCCGAGGCGTACGACCACATCCTCGAACGGATGTCCGCGATCCTCGGCGAGTACGACATCGCCTACATCAAGTGGGACCACAACCGCGACCTGATCGACGCGGGCACCTCCCCGCTCGGACGGGCCGGCGTCCACGACCAGACTCTCGCGACGTACCGGCTGATGGACGAACTGAAGCGCCGCTTCCCGGGTCTGGAGATCGAATCCTGCTCGTCGGGCGGGGCCCGGGTGGACCTCGGAATCCTCGAGCGCACCGACCGGGTCTGGGTCTCGGACTGCATCGACCCGCTCGAACGTCAGCAGATGAACCGGTGGACGATGCAACTGCTTCCGCCCGAACTGCTCGGCTCCCACATCGCGTCCGGGGTCTCCCACACGACCGGCCGGTACCACCGCCTGTCGTTCCGGGCGGGGACGGCGCTCTACGGTCACCTCGGGATCGAGTGGGACCTCGCGACCGCCACCGAAGACGAAAATGCACAGCTCGCCGTGTGGATCGACCTGTACAAGCGGCACCGGGAACTGCTGCACACGGGAACGATGGTGCGGGCCGACGAGATCGATCCGACCCTGCTCGTCTACGGCGCGGTCGCGCAGGACCGGGCGGAGGCGCTGTTCTTCCTCGCGTACGTCGGGCGATCCGAGGTGTCGCCGCGGGGCAGGTTCACGCTGCCCGGGCTCGACCCCGACCGGCGCTACCGGGTGCGCCCCGTCTTCGCCGGCGAACCGGACGAGGGGATGACACCGCCGGCGTGGTTCAACGTGCCCGCGCAGGATCAGCCGACCGTCACCACGGCACCCGGGGGCGGACGCGCCGACGGACTGTCCGCGGGGAGCGAGGTTCCGGGCGTCTCGCTGACGGGCCGGGCCCTCGCGGTCGTGGGTCTGCAGACACCCGCGTCCTTCCCCGACGACGTGATCGTGCTGTCCGTGACCGAGGAGACGTAACCGCGCACCGAGACGAGAAACACCTCACCGGAACCCGAAGCCGGTGAGGTGTTTTCGTCTGTTCCGGCGGGTGGGTCAGAACTCCATGCCCGCGTCGGCGCCCATCTGCCTGGTGGTGTTTCCGCCGTCGAGGGATTCCCGGATGATGTCGGCGTGTCCGGAGTGATGGGCGGTCTCCCGGATGATGTGCAGCAGGGTGCGGCGGGCGGTCCACCACTGCCGCTCGGGCGCCCAGGGGGCGGTGGGCAGCGGGACGAGCACGTCCAGGTCGTCGAGTCCGGCCACGGCGGCCTCCGTCGCGCGGGCCACGTCGGCGTACTCGGCCAGCAGTCCCTCGAGGGTTTCGTCGTCCCGCATGTAGTACTGCTGCATCGACCACTCCATGTCGAACTCCGCGTTCTCGTCGGGTTCGAGAATGGTCTCGATCCAGTGCTTTTCGGTGTGCGACACGTGCTTGATCAGACCCCCGAGCGTCAGGTCGCTGACGGTCGAGCGCTTCCGTGCCTGTTCGTCGTCGATACCGCGGATCGTGATCAGCAGGGTGGCGCGCTGCTCCTGCAGGATCTGGAGGAGGTCGGCGCGTTCGCCGGTGGCCGGGGACTTCTGCGAAGTGGTCATGAGAAGAACGATAGAAGTGATTGAGGTCAGAAACGGTCCTCATTAGGAAGGGCTTCTCAGGGTTTTTCCCGGGGACCGAGTTGGGTGCCTTCCTGGATGTGCGGAAAGTGCCCGGCGAGAAGGATTCTCGGTATGAACATTCCCTTCGCCGGCGCCGGCAACTCGTCCCCTCGAGGAGGTGCCCGGAACACTTTTCACGCGCCCCGATCTGGGTACCCCCTCGGTGACGCACCACGACGTCGTGGGGCGCGGCGCTGCAGAGGCAAGGGAAGTTTTCTTCTCCGTCCGCTCAGCCCACCGATGAAAGGACTCACCATGATCCGCACGACGATGACCGCACTGGCAGCAGTGGCTCTCGTGTTCGGCGCCGCGTCCGTGACCCAGACCGCCGCAGCCCACCCGGCCTGCAACTCCTCCTACGAGGGCACCACCAACGACGAGTACGACCCGGACCCCGACTTCACCGGGACGACCAACGACGAATACGACCCCGATCCCGACTACTCGGGCACGTCCAACCGCGAGTACGACCCGGATCCGGAGTTCCAGCACAGCACCGCCCCGTGCCAGGCGTGAGTCCCGTCGGCGACTCCGGTCAGCGACCCGGGCGCAGCCACGGCGACACACCGGGGGCGAACAGCGCGAGCACTCCCACCGCGACGAGGGCGCTGTAGGCGAGCGGCGCCCACTGCAGCACTCCGGCGGTCGCGTCCCCGGCGTCGGACAGCAGCGTCCACAGGCCCACCCCGCCCGCGGCGCTGAGGACGCCGACGACGGCGAGGGTGATCCGCCCCGCCGTCTTCCGGGCGCGCAGCAGTTGTATGCCCAGCAGGCCGAGCAGGATCAGGACGACGGCGATGGCGCCGCTGCCGATCAGCGTCAGGTTCACCGTGTCGGTGATGTCCGTCGCCGAGTCGCCGGGATTGTCCGCGGCCACCGACGCCTCGAGGGCGTCGCGGACGGCGCCGAGGTCGAGGGCGATGGCCCCGGCGATGCCGGCGAGGACGACGAACGAACCCACCCAGGCGGACAGCGACACCGCGACAGCCTTCGGGGTGGCGTCGGTGGGGGCGGAGCGCAGCGGGGTGACCGCGAACTCCGGGCGCGGCGGGACGGGTCGCGGCGGTGCCGGCCGGCGTGGCGGCTGTTCGGGTGTCGTCACGCTGCGATCCTATCGAGCGGCCGCGTGTAAGTTGGCCGACGCGCACGGGCCGCGTCGGCGGAGCCGACACGACATCCGGGCGGCGGTGCCGACACGAGATCCGGGCGGCGGTGCCGACACGACATCCGGGCGGCGGTGCCGACACGAGATCCGGGCGGCCGGGAACAAATCTCCTCACCCCTCCGTTGAGCCTTACGACAAGATTGAGCGTGCTCGACTCAAGTTCGAATTGACTCCGGATGGTCCCGGAGTGCAAACTTGAGCGGAGGGCGCTCACTAAGCGCCAACATCGCAGTTCAGTACTGAACAACCTGCCCACAGGACTGCAAAACGAAAGTGAGGAACACTATGGCTCGTGCCGTCGGTATCGACCTCGGTACAACGAACTCGGTCGTGTCTGTACTGGAAGGCGGCGAGCCCGTAGTGGTCGCCAACGCCGAAGGTTCACGCACCACCCCGTCGATCGTCGCCTTCGCCAAGAACGGCGAGGTGCTGGTCGGCCAGCCCGCCAAGAACCAGGCCGTCACCAACGTCGACCGCACCATCCGCTCCGTCAAGCGCCACATCGGCACCGACTGGAACGTGGAGATCGACGGCAAGAAGTACACGCCGCAGGAGATCAGCGCGCGCACGCTCATGAAGCTGAAGCGCGACGCCGAAGCCTACCTGGGTGAGGACATCACGGACGCCGTGATCACCGTCCCCGCGTACTTCGAGGACGCCCAGCGTCAGGCCACCAAGGAAGCCGGCCAGATCGCCGGCCTCAACGTCCTGCGCATCGTCAACGAGCCCACCGCGGCCGCACTGGCCTACGGCCTCGACAAGGGCGACAAGGAACAGACCATCCTGGTCTTCGACCTCGGTGGCGGCACCTTCGACGTCTCGCTGCTCGAAATCGGCGACGGCGTCGTCGAGGTCCGCGCCACCTCCGGCGACAACCACCTCGGTGGTGACGACTGGGACGAGCGCATCGTCACGTGGCTCGTCGACAAGTTCAAGGCTCAGAACGGCATCGATCTGACCAAGGACAAGATGGCCCTCCAGCGTCTCCGTGAAGCTGCCGAGAAGGCCAAGATCGAACTGAGCTCGTCGCAGAGCACGTCGATCAACCTGCCCTACATCACCGTCGACGCGGACAAGAACCCGCTGTTCCTCGACGAGCAGTTGTCCCGCAGCGAATTCCAGAAGATCACGTCCGATCTCCTGGACCGCACCCGCGCGCCGTTCCAGGCCGTGATCAAGGACAGCGGCATCGCCGTCAAGGACATCGACCACGTCGTGCTCGTCGGTGGTTCCACCCGTATGCCCGCCGTCTCCGACCTGGTGCGCGAGCTGACCGGTGGCCGTGAGCCCAACAAGGGCGTCAACCCGGACGAGGTCGTCGCCGTCGGCGCCGCCCTGCAGGCCGGCGTCCTCAAGGGCGAGGTCAAGGACGTGCTGCTCCTCGACGTCACCCCGCTGTCCCTCGGCATCGAGACCAAGGGTGGCGTGATGACCAAGCTCATCGAGCGCAACACCACCATCCCGACCAAGCGGTCCGAGACCTTCACCACGGCTGACGACAACCAGCCCTCGGTGCAGATCCAGGTGTTCCAGGGTGAGCGCGAAATCGCCTCGCACAACAAGCTGCTCGGCTCGTTCGAGCTGGCCGACCTGCCGCCCGCCCCGCGTGGCGTGCCGCAGATCGAGGTCACCTTCGACATCGACGCCAACGGCATCGTGCACGTGACCGCGAAGGACAAGGGCACGGGCAAGGAGAACACGATCAAGATCCAGGACGGCTCCGGTCTGTCCAAGGAGGAGATCGAGCGGATGGTCAAGGACGCCGAGGCGCACGCCGAGGAAGACAAGGCCCGCCGCGAGGAGGCCGAGGTGCGCAACCAGGCCGAGTCGCTGGTGCACCAGACCGAGAAGTTCATCAAGGACAACGAGGACAAGGTGCCCGCCGACGTCAAGGAGAAGGTCGAGGCTGCCATCAAGGAAGCCAACGACGCTCTCGCAGGCACCGACATCGCGGCCGTCAAGACTGCGGTCGAGAAGCTGGCCACCGAGTCGCAGGCCCTCGGCCAGGCGATCTACGAGGCCAGTGCCGCCGAGGAAGCCGCCAACACCGACGGCTCCGGCGCGAGCGGTGCCGACGACGTCGTCGACGCCGAGGTCGTGGACGAGCCGTCCGACGCGGAGAAGAAGTGACGTCCGACAACACCGAGCAGGAACCGGTCACTTTCGTGGACAAGCGGAAGATCGACCCCGAGACCGGTCAGACTCGGGACGCGGAACCGGTAGTGGAGCCCCTCTCGGGCACCGCTGCCGCTCCGCAGCCCGGCTCGGTGGACGAAGGGGCCCTGCCGGAGACGGCGGCACCGGAGACGGACGAGTTGGCGGAGCGCACCGCCGACCTGCAGCGACTGCAGGCGGAGTATGCGAACTACCGTCGCCGCGTCCAGCGCGACAAGCAGGCCGACATCGCGAACGCGAAAGCGTCCGTCGTCGGTGAGCTCATCGCGGTGCTGGACGACCTCGACCGCGCCCGCAGCCACGGCGACCTCGACTCGGGGCCGCTGAAGGGTGTGGCGGACAAGCTCACCGGCACCCTCACCTCGCTCGGTCTGAGCGAGTTCGGTGCCGAGGGCGACGCATTCGATCCGGCGCTGCACGAGGCGGTGCAGCACGAGGGCGAGGGTCACGACCCCGTTCTCGGCACGGTGATGCGAAAGGGCTACAAATTCGGTGATCGCGTCCTGCGGCATGCGATGGTAGCTGTGATCGACCGCGCCGGTGATGCCGACGCGAACACCCCCGACGGGGCGGCGAAGCCCGCCGCGTCGGAACAAGAGTAAGAGCGAGAGGAGGAGACGCCCAGTGAGCCAGCGGGAGTGGATCGAAAAGGACTTCTACAAGGAGCTGGGCGTCTCGTCCAACGCATCCGCGGACGAGATCAAGAAGGCGTACCGCAAGCTCGCCCGCGACCTGCACCCCGACGCGAACCCCGGCGACACGAAGGCCGAGGAGCGTTTCAAGTCCGTCAGCGAAGCACACGCCGTGCTGTCCGATCCGGCCAAGCGCAAGGAATACGACGAGGCCCGTCGGCTGTTCGCGAGCGGCGGCTTCGGCCAGGGCGGCGGCGGATTCAACCCCGGGGCCGGCGGTTTCGGTCAGGGCGGATTCGACATCAACGACCTGTTCGGTGGCGGCGGCGCGGCGGCCGGTGACGGCGGCCTCGGCGACATCTTCGGCGGGCTGTTCAACCGGGGCGCCGGCGCCGGCAGCGGCACCCGCACCACCAACCGTCCCCGCCGTGGCAGCGACGTCGAGACGGAGACGACCCTCGAATTCCGCGAGGCCACGCTGGGTGTCACGGTCCCGCTGCGGCTGACCAGCCCGTCACCGTGCACCACCTGTCACGGCAGCGGTGCCAAGCCGGGCACCAGTCCGCGAGTCTGCCCGCGCTGCAACGGGACCGGGATCGTCAGCCGCAACCAGGGCGCGTTCGGGTTCAGTGAGCCGTGCGACGACTGCCGCGGCACGGGATCCATCATCGACTCGCCGTGCGAGGTGTGCCACGGCAACGGCGTCACCAACCGCACCCGCACCATCACCGTCCGCGTCCCCGCGGGTGTCAGTGACGGGCAGAAGATCCGGTTGGCAGGCCAGGGCGAGGCGGGCCTGCGCGGCGCGCCGTCCGGCGACCTGTTCGTGACGGTCCGGGTGCGTCCCGACAAGGTGTTCGGCCGCAACGGCGACGACCTCACCCTCGTCGTCCCCGTCAGTTACGGTGAGCTCGTGCTCGGAACCACCGTCTCCGTCCCCACCCTGGAGGGTCGGGTCGGTGTGAAGATTCCGGCGGGCACGGCGGACGGCCGGATCCTGCGCGTGCGCGGCCGGGGCGTCCCCAAGCGTGCCGGTGGCGCCGGTGACCTGCTGGTCACGGTCAAGGTCGCCGTTCCGCAGAAGCTCGACGACCCGGCCACCGAAGCACTGAAGACCTATCTGGAAGCAGAGAAGGCCAGCGGATTCGATCCGAGGGCCGGGTGGGCTGGTGCCTGATGAGCGACACGACCGAGGATCCACGCGAAACCGCCGTTGATCCGGATGCCCAGATCTTCGTGATCTCGGTGGCCGCGGAACTCGCGGGGATGCACGCCCAGACGTTGCGCAACTACGACCGGCTCGGGCTCGTCACCCCGCACCGCACGTCCGGGGGTGGGCGACGCTACTCGCCGCGGGATGTGGCGTTGCTCCGCGAGGTGCAGCGACTCTCCCAGGACGAGGGTGTCAATCTCGCCGGGATCAAGCGGATCATCGAACTCACCAACCAGGTGGAGGCTCTGCAGCACCGGGTTCGTGAGCTGGCGGAGGAGATCTCGAAGGTCCACGCCGGTTACCGGCGCGACCTGGTGCCGATCCCGCGGAGCAACGCGCTCGTCGTGTGGAAGCCGCGGCACCAGCGCTGACCGGGCGTTCCGCCGTGTGAACCGGAATCGGTGTCGCACTGATCTAAGTCGGAGTGGATCAGTGCGACACCGCATCCCCAGCCCCCCGGCTTATCGGTCGCGGCTGCCCCAGTGGGGGCCGCGGCGGGTGTGTGAGCGTGGAATGTCCATCTGCTCGAGTCGTGCCTTGATCTCCTCGGTGCTCCACAGTGCCTTGGAGACAGTGGGGGTGGGGGTTTCGGTGACGTGCATGATCATGGTCTCGGTCCTTCGGCGAGTGTTCGGTGGTTGGGTGTGGTCGTCGATCAGGGCTGTCCGTACAGGTGGTAGCCGGCGTTCATGTTCGGGTAGCCCGAGTCGATCCAGCTGCTGATGCCGTAGCCGTGGCCGAAGTTGCCGTCGATGCGGGTCCCGTCCACGTCGGTCATGTTGTTGTAGTTGTCGGCGCGGAACACGGCCTGGGCGCCACCGGGCAGCGCGTAGGTGGCGTCCACCTCGACGCCGTTCGGGTCGTTGGAGTATGCCTTCACGATCTGGCTGCTGTGCGGGGCGAGGTAGTCCGACGGCGCCTGCATCCACTGCCCGTACGGGTTCGACGATCCGGCGAGGACCATCGGCAGGTCGGTGTCGTTGCTGATCGTCATCGCGATCGTCGGTCCCGACGTCGGCATCGTGCCTGCGGTGGCGACCCCGGCGGCCGCGACGGCGAATCCGGTGACGGCCAGCGCGGTGGCGGGCAGTGCGATGAAGAGGGCGATGCGGCGGCGGGCGTTGGTGCGCATGATGGCTTCTCCTGAGTTGTGGCTCTTGGGGGGAATGTCTGGGGCCGTGGGGGTTTCGGTTTCCGATCTCCCCGTTTTCCGGTGTGCATCAACTATGTCGCGTATGCGCGCCGCAGTCTGTCCACCGACGGGACCGAGGGCGGGATGAATCCGGTGTCCTCCGATCGGGGGACACCGGCGCCGCGAAGTGCTCCGCGCGGGCCCGGTCTCGTGAGAAAGTGAGCAATGGACTTCGCCGGAGTCGACCCGGACCGGACCGCGCCGTGACCGGCGTGCGGGTAGTGGTGGGAGACGACCACCCGATCTTCCGGGACGGTGTCGTCCGTGCCCTCCTCGCGAGCGGCGACATCGACGTGGTCGGTGAGGCGGACGACGGTGCGGCGGCGCTCGCCCTGATCCGCGAACTCGCCCCCGACGTCGCACTGCTCGACTATCGGATGCCCGAACTCGACGGTTCGCAGGTGGCGGCGGCCGTTCGTCGTGCCGAACTCGCCACCCGGGTGCTGCTGCTGTCGGCGCACGACGAGTCCGCGATCGTCTACCACGCATTGCAGGAGGGGGCGGCGGGATTCCTGCCGAAGGAGTCGACGCGGGCGGAGATCGTGAAAGCGGTCCTGGACTGCGCGCAGGGCCGCGACGTCCTGCCCGCCTCCCTCGCCGTCGGGCTGGCCGGCGAGGTGCGCCGCCGCAGCGAACCGGTGGGGCCGGTGCTGAGCGGCCGGGAGAAGGAGGTGCTGGCGCTCATCGCGCGCGGCCAGAGCATTCCCACGATCGCCGGCGAACTGTACCTGGCGCCGTCGACGGTCAAGACCCACGTCCAGCGGCTGTACGAGAAACTCGGGGTGAGCGACCGCGCGGCCGCCGTCGCCGAGGCGATGCGACGCGGTTTGCTGGAGTGACGTGCGCGAGACGTCGCAGAGTCGCGTAGTTCGCCGCTACACCACCGAGGCGGTCCGGGTGACCGCCATTCTCCGGCTCCCCCTGATCGGGCTGATGGCGTTGCTCGGGCCGGTGATCAGCGTGACGCACTGGCAGCCCGACGTGTTCGCCGGGCTGCTGATCGGATATGCGCTGCTCGCGGCCGGCTGGCTGATCTTCGTCCTCGTCCGGGACGTCGGGCCGTGGGCAGGATGGGTGTCCACCGCCGCGGACGTCTCGGCGGTGGTGGCGTTGTGCATCGCGTCGGGCGGCGCGACGTCGGTGCTGTTGCCGGTGTTCTTCCTGCTGCCGATCTCGGTGGCGTTCCAGTACCGGCCGCGGCTGACGGCGATCGTCGGGGTCTGCACGGCAGTCGGGTACCAGGTGGTGTGGGTCGTCTACTCGAAACGCGACGACCTCGTGGGGTTCCCCGACGAGGTGTACCTCTACTTCGGTTTCCTGTTGTGGCTCGCGGCCGCGACGACGGCATTGTCGTACGTGCTGGTGCGCCGTTCCGCGACCGTCATCTCACTGATGGATGTACGCAGGCAGCTGATCGCGGAGTCGATGGGCGCAGAGGAACGCGAGCGACGGCAACTCGCCGAGCACCTCCACGACGGGCCCCTGCAGAATGTCCTCGCGGCCCGGCTCGATGTGGAAGAGGCACTGGAGCGGAACCCGGACGCGCAGCTCGACGCCGCCGAGGCCGCCCTCCGCGAGACCGCGGCGCAACTGCGCTCCACCGTCACCACCCTGCATCCGCAGGTACTCGCGCAGCTGGGCCTGACCGCGGCGCTGCGGGAACTCGCGGACCTGTTCTCCCGGCGCGGTGAGATCGCGATGTCGGTGAGCCTCGACGACGTCGGTCACCCCGACTGCCAGGAGCTGCTCTACCGGGTGGCGCGGGAACTGCTCACCAACGTCACCAAGCATGCGCGTGCCACGAAGGTCGAACTCGCGCTCACCCGCGCCGGCGGGCGTACCACGTTGACGGTCGCCGACGACGGCACCGGATTCGATCCCGCCGTCGTCCCGGAACGGGTGGCGCAGGGGCACATCGGACTGGCGTCGCACATCGTGCGGGTCGAGAGCCTCGGCGGCACCTTCGACGTCACGTCCTCGCCCGGATCGGGCACCCGGGTGGTGGTGACGGTCCCCGATGCCGGATGACGACCAGCGGATGGATCACCGCGGGTGGCGGCCCTCGGCGAATTCCTCGACGATCTTCGCGCAGAACATGGGGAGGTCGTCCGGGTTGCGGCTGGAGACCAATCCGTTGTCGACCACCACTTCCTCGTCGACGACGGTTCCGCCGGCGTTGCGGATGTCCGTGCGCACGCTCGGATACGACGTGAGGGTGCGGCCGCGGACGACATCGGCTTCGACGAGCGTCCACGGTCCGTGGCAGATCACGCCTACTGGTTTGCCCGAAGTGACGAAGTCGCGGACGAATCCGACGGCCGACGCGTCCATCCGCAGGTGGTCGGGGTTCGTGGTGCCGCCCGGCAGGATCAGTGCGTCGAAGTCGGCGGCGGACACGTCGCCGACGACGGCGTCGACGGCATAGGTGCCTGCCTCGTTCACGTCCGAGTTCATCGCCTGGATCTTGCCGGGGGCCAGCGAGAGCAGCTGGACCTGCGCGCCGGCCTTCTCCACGGCGGTGCGGGGTTCGACGAGCTCGACTTCTTCGACGCCGTCGGTGGCGAGGATCGCGACCTTCCGGCCGCGCAGTGTGTCTGCCGATGTCATGGGCAATTCCTTTCGACGAGAAGGTGTTACGGCTTCAGGAGGATCTTCACCGCGCCGTCCTGCTTCTTCTGGAAGATCTCGTACGCGTGCGGTGCGTGGTCCAGGGGCAGTTCGTGAGTGGCGAACGTGTCGACGCCCAGGGGGTCGGCGTCGGTGAGCAGCGGCAGGATGTCGGGTGCCCACCGCTTGACGTTGGCCTGACCCATGTGCAGCTGAATCTGCTTGTCGAACAACGTGAGCATCGGGATCGGGTCGGCCATCCCGCCGTATACCCCGCTGAGCGAGATGGTGCCGCCGCGCCGCACGATGTCGATCGCCGAGTACAGGGCGTGCAGGCGGTCGATTCCCGCCGTCGACATCAGCCTGCCCGCGACGGCGTCGGGAAGGAACGAGGTGACCTGTTGCAGGAGCTTCGCGGTGGGGGAGCCGTGCGCCTCCATGCCGACGGCGTCGATGACGGAATCGGGACCGCGGCCGTGGGTCATGTCGCGGATCACGCCGCCGAGTTCGCTCCCGGCGTCGTTCAGGTCGACCGTCTCGATCTGCCGCGCCTTCGCTCGGGCGAGACGCTCGGGTACGAGGTCCACGCCGATGACGCGAAAACCCTTGTGTGCGGCGATGCGTGCCGCCATGTCACCGATCGGCCCCAGTCCGAGAACGACGACGGAGCCGCCCTCGGGCACGTTCGCGTATTCGACGGCCTGCCATGCCGTCGGCAGCACGTCGGACAGGTACACGAACCGCGAATCCGGCGGGCCCTCGGGGACCTTGATATGGGTGTTCTTCACGTGCGGCACCCGGAGATACTGGGCCTGACCGCCGGGGACGCTCCCGTACAGCTTCGAGTACCCGAACAGTGCCGCACCCATGCCCTCGTCCCGGATCTGCGTGACCTCGCATTGGGTGAACAGTTTCCGGTCGCACATATGGCAACGGCCGCAGGATATCTGGAACGGAATGACCACCCGGTCACCGATCTTCACGTCCGTCACCTCGGACCCCACCTCGCGGACGATGCCCATCGGCTCGTGCCCGAGGATGTCGCCCTCGCTCATGAACGCGCCGAGCACCTCGTACAGGTGCAGGTCGGAACCGCAGATGTTGGTGGTGGTGATCTCGACGATCGCGTCCGTCTTCTGTTCGATCACCGGGTCGGGCACGGTGTCGACGCTGACCTTCCGTCTGCCCTGCCAGGTGACCGCTCTCATCGTGCTCTCCGGTTCGCCTTCACGAGGGCTTCGACGAGTTCGTCCTTGGTCATGGTCGACCGGCCGTGGATGTCGAGTCTCTGCGCGAGGTGCATCAGGTGCTCCTTGCTCGCGTTGGCGTCGACGCCCTCGGCGGTCTCGCCGGACGGGTTCGGGCCGCCGCTCTCCGCACGTTCGTCGGAGGGGCCCTTCTCGGCCTTGGCCTCCCAGTGGTCGCCGACCTTCTCGTAGCTGTGTTTGAGGGCATCGAACGCGACGCGATGCGCTCGTTCCTCGTCCCCGTACTGGTCCATCGCGGAGTCGTACACCTTGGCGAACGTGCGCTGCGCCTTCTCGGACGACTTCTTCAGGGTTTCCGGGAGTTCGCTCTTCTTCGGCTTGCCGCTCTCGGTGGTCTTCGGCACGGGAATCCTCCTCGGGTGTGGCGGTGCCCTCGCGGACGATTACCCGACTCCCGGAGATTTACGCGACGGGCGGGGGCACGCCGCCGGGCACCGGGGCCAGCGCCTGCTCGAGCAGGCCCAGTGCGTGTTCGGTCGTGGCGGTCACGACGTCCTGCGGTTCACCGTCGAAGTGCCGCATCTCGGTGTCGATGCGGCCGTGGGCGAAGAGTCCGAACCAGACGGTGCCCGGCGGTTGCCCGTCCTGGGGGTCGGGGCCGCCCGCGCCGGTCACCGCGACGGCGACGTCGGCGCCGAGCAGTTCCGCGACCGCCCCCGCCATCGCGCGGGCACTGGCTTCGCTGACGACGGGACCGTCCGGCACCTTCAGCACCCGGTGTTTCACCTCGCTGGAATAGGCGACCACGCTGCCCCGGTACCAGTCGGAGGACGCGGGTGCGGCGCCGAGAAGGCACGAGATCTGCCCGCCGGTGAGGGATTCCGCTGTCGCGAGGAAGACGTGCGCGCTCCGGGCCGCTGTCGAGATCCGTTCGGCAACCCGATCCTGCGGAGTCATGGATCTCACGTTATCGGACGTGACCCGGCCGGGTGGGGCGGCCGACACCCCAACAGGAGTGGAACAGGTTTCAGTTTTGCGGGTTTCCGGTTAGGGTGTCGGTGACCCAGGACACAGAAAATCCAGGCCGCCGGACGACGCACCCCGGCCTCGCGGGAGTAGAAGGATCACAGATGACCGACGAGTTCGCAGATCTGCATCGACCCGCCTTCGCTGCAGACCTCCTCATCACTGCACTGGACCGCAATTCCGACAAGCCGGCGCTCTACCTCGGCGACGTCGTTCTCACCGGCGGTGAGATGCGCGATCAGATCAGTTGCTTTGCGCAGGCACTGGCTTCGCTCGGGATCGGCAAGGGGACGAGCACCGCCATGCTGTCCAAGAACCGGCCCGAGGTGCTCATCAGCATGGGCGCCACCATGATCTCCGGATGCCGCGCCAGCGCGCTGAACCCGATGGGCTCGCTCGACGACCACCTCTACATCGTCGGCGACGCCGCGATTCAGACCCTGATCTTCGATCCCACCGCCTTCGAAGGGCGTGCCGCCGAACTGGTGGCGCAGTCGCCGTCGATCGAGAACGTGTTGTCGTTGGGGCCGTCGAAGGTGGGCACCGACATCCTGGCGCTCGCCGAGACGTTCACCCCGCAACGCCTGCGGGCGGCGGACGTGGCCGCCGACGACAACAGCAGCATGGTCTACACCGGCGGCACGACGGGCAAGCCGAAGGGCGTCGTCGGCTCCTACCAGTCCGGCGCGACGTTGAATCAGATCCAGATGGCCGAATGGCAGTGGCCCGACGAACCGCGCTTCCTCATCTGCACGCCGCTGTCGCACGCGGGCGCGGCCTTCTTCATTCCCACCCTGCTGCGTGGTGGTGCGCTGATCGTGCTGCCCGCGTTCGAACCCGGCGCCGTCCTCGAGGCGATCGAGAAGCACAAGATCTCCGCGACGATGCTCGTCCCCACCATGATCTACCTGTTGATGGACCATCCCGACCTGCCGAAGCGGGACGTGTCCAGCCTGCAGACGCTGTTCTACGGCGCGTCGGCGATGTCGCCTGCCCGGCTGAAGGAGGGCATCGAGAAGTTCGGCCGGATCTTCTTCCAGTTCTACGGGCAGACCGAATGCGGAATGACCATCGCCGTGCTGCGGAAGGAGGAGCACCTGCCGGACGACCCCAGTCGGCTCGCGACGTGCGGACGTCCCGTGCCCTGGCTGAACGTGGCGCTGCTCGACGACGACCTGAACGAGGTCCCGCAGGGTGAACTCGGCGAGATCTGCGTCCGCGGCCCCCTCGTCATGAAGGGGTACTGGAACAAACCCGACGAGACGGCCGAGGCGTTTCGCGGCGGGTGGCTGCACACGGGCGACGTCGCGCGCAAGGACAAGGACGGTTTCATGACGATCGTCGACCGCAAGAAGGACATGATCGTCACCGGCGGATTCAACGTGTTCCCCCGCGAGATCGAGGACGTCATCTCGGCGCACCCCGCCGTCGGTTCGGTCGCGGTGGTCGGCGTCCCGGACGAGAAGTGGGGCGAGGCCGTCAAGGCGTGCGTGGTGCTGCGGGCGGGACGGACGGTGGACGCCGCCGAACTCGTCGAACGGGTGCGGGCCGCGAAGGGATCGGTGCACGCCCCCAAGTCGATCGATTTCGTCGACACCCTGCCCCTGACCCCGCTGGGCAAACTGGACAAGAAGGCGCTGCGCTCCCGGTACTGGGAAAGTGCAGACCGAGCGGTCGGATAGCACGACCGGGCCGAGAAACAAGGGACCTGGTCTGCGGCGTGGCGGCCGCGCCTATAGTCTGCCCAAGTACTTCGCGGCGGCGCCGCGTTCAGTCGGTGACGAGGATGCGCGGTGGATTCACAGGCAATATCGCTGGTCCGGTCGAGTTTCAAGGCTATCGCGGCAGTGCCGGACGGGCCCCAGACTCTGTCGCGGTCCTTCTATGCCCTGCTGTTCGCCCGGTATCCCGAAGCCCGCGACTTCTTCCCCGCCGCCATGGACGAGCAACGCGATCGGCTGATCGCCGCCGTCCAGTACGTGATCGAGCGGCTCGAGGAGGACTCCGGGCAGATCCTCGCCTACCTCGCCCAGCTCGGCCGCGACCACCGCAAGTACGGCATCGAGGACGCGCACTACGTCGCCGTCGGCAACTCCCTGATCGCCGCCGTCGAGCAATTCCCCTCGACCGAGCCGTGGACCGACGAACTCGAGCAGGCGTGGCGCGACGTCCTCGCGGTCGTCGCCGCCACCATGATGGACGCGGCCAACGCCGAGAGCGGCCCGCCGGCGTGGGGCGCGACCGTGATCGAGCACCTGCAGGTCCGCAAGGACGTCTCGATCATCCGGCTGCAACTCGACGAGCCGATGACGTACACCGCAGGCCAGTTCGTGAGTGTGCAGGTGCCGTCGCGGCCCCGGATGTGGCGGTACCTGTCGCCGGCGAACCCCGCCAACGATCAGGGCATCATCGAATTCCACGTCCGCCGGGTGTCGGGCGGCTGGGTGAGCCCCGCCATCGTCGCCCAGACACTCGTGGGCGAGCGGTGGGTGGTCGGGTCCCCCCTCGGCGACCTCGGAATCCGCTACGACAACGGTCGCGACATCCTGATGATCGGATCGGGGACCGGCATCGCCCCGCTGCGCGCGCAGATCCTCCAGATGTCGCAGCGCGGCCAGGACCGGCGCGTCCACCTCTTCTTTGCCGGCCGGTACCCCTGCGACCTCTACGACCTGGGCACCCTGTGGGCGCTCGCGGAGCAGAATCCGTGGCTGACCGTCGTCCCGGTCACCGAGGACGACGAGGACCCGTGGTGGTACACGGGCCCCAGCAGTGCCGGGATGCCCGGCATGCACCGCCGGCTGACCGGCAAGGTCGGGCAGGTCGTCGCCGACTTCGGGACGTGGGCCGAGCGCGACATCCAGCTCGTCGGCTCCGAAGCCATGATCAACACCACCAAGTTCCGGCTGCACGCGGCGGGAACGCCGCCGGAGAACATCCGGCACGACCCGTCCTACTGATCCGGGCCGCTCAGTACGGGTCGAACTGAATGTTCTCGGTGGGGGTCCCGGTGTCACGGAGACGGTCGAGGGTGGCGCGGACCATCGCCGCCGAACCGCACACCGGCACCTGGTGCTCGGTGAACGCACCGTAGGACGTGACGACGTCGGGCAGCGAGCCCTCGATGAGGTCGTCCTCGGTGAACCCCACGTCCACTCTGGTGCGCTCGTACCACTCGTCGGTCCAGTCGGGATTCGCGACGTTCTCCACCACCGGAATGACCGTGAGCCACGGCAGATTCTGCAGCAGCAGGTACAGCATGTCGGACGCGTAGAGATCGCGCGGCGTCCGATCGCCCGTGAACAGGAACACCCGCGGCGGATTCGGCCTGCGGGACAGGTCCAGCAGGATCGACCGGAACGGGGCGAGGCCGGTGCCGCCGGCGATCATGATGACGTCCGGTCCGTCCTCGTCGACGGACATCGTGCCGCGCGGCTCGAGGATCTGCCACTGGTCGCCCGGCGACGTCCCCGTGACGATGTCGCCGCTGACCCAGCCGCCCGGCACCGTCCGGACGTGGAATTCGAGTTTGCCGTCCAGCGACGGCGGAAGGGCGGGGGAGAGCCTGCGCAGCAGCCGCGGGTTCTGGGGCACGCTGACGTCCACGTACTGTCCCGGCTCGAACGGGACGTAGTCACCGACGAGGCGGACGACGGCGAGGTCGTGCCGCAATCGGTGGTGTTCGACGACGGTGCTGGTCCAGGTGGTCTGCGTGGCTTGCATGGCGTGATGCTCTCCCGACGGTCGAACCGGATGGCGGATGGGCGGGGACTGGCTGCGCGGCTAGATCAGGGGGTCGTGGCGGATCAGCTCGGGCGGGGTGCCCCCGCCCTGCAGGGCGTACACGGTGGTCTTGATCATCGCCGGCGACCCGGAGATCTGGATCTGCCGGTCCGCCCACGACCCGAACCGCGCGACCACCCGGCCCAGCTGGCCCTGGAGTCGCTGATGCAACCCCGGCGGCGCCTCGGGTGCGGGAATCGTGTGCCACCACGGGTCCTCGTCCTCCTCGGAGACGGGAACCACGGTCAGCCACGGATTGCTCAGCGACAGGTGCCACAGGGTCTCGATGTCGTACAGGTCGCACGGGTACTTGCCGCCCACGAACATGTGGACGCGCGGGTTGTTCGACCGCATCGCCATTTCCATCACCTGGGCGCGCAGCGGTGCGATGCCCGTCCCCGAACCGATCATCAGGACGTCCTGCCCGCTCTCGCGGTCCACCTCCAGCCCGCCGAGCGGCGAGCTGAGCAACCAGCGGTCGCCGACCTGCGTCTCGTTCACGATCGCCGGACTGACCCACCCGCCCGACACGCGGCGCACATGGAATTCGAGCTGTCCGTACGGGTTGGCCGGGATGGCCGCCGACAGGTACCGCCACATCCGCGGCCGCTGCGGGATCTGGACGCTGAGATACTGGCCCGCGCCGTACGGGATGGGGGAGTCGGTCTCGAGACGAACGATCGCGAGGTCGTCGAGGCGGCGTTCGTGATCGACGACGGTGGCGCCCCAGGCGGCGGGCAGGTCGTCGTTGTCCGCGGCGTCGGCCATCGTGTTCAGGAGAAGGTCGAGCAGTTCCGTCCACGCCGCGGTCAGCGACGGCGTCCAGATGGCCTGGGTGAAGGAGCTCTGCACGGCGACCAGCAGCGCATGGCCCGACGCGAAGTAGTGCCTGCCCTCGACACCGTACTTGCGGTGATCACGCCCGAGCTGGCTCAGGAAACCGAGGACCCGGTCCACGTCCTCGAGGTTGTCGATGACGAACTGCAGCGCCTGGAACAGGCGATGACCCTGCTGATCCAGCGCAGCCGGGAAGAGCGCGCGGAATTCGGGGTGCTCCGCGAACAGGGTGGCGTAGAACGTGGTGGTGAGCCGGTTGTGGCCGTGGTCGGTGGACACGATCGACGAAAAGCTGGCGCGCAGACGCGAAATCACGAGTGGGTCGAGGCAATCTCGTGTCAAGCCGTCCCCTGCCTCCGTGCCTGCTGATTCGAACACCCGCATTCTAGCCGTCCTCCGCACGGGACCCCGGGTTACGGCGCCGGCCGCTTCGGCCGCCGACCCCGGCATTTTCGGCGGGCCGCTATTGAGCCGTGACCACCGGCAGGGCACGATGTGCATCGAGAATGGGACCGGGTTACCGAGGGGGGCTCCATGCGAGTTGGTGTTGCGCGGGATCGGGGTCGGTTTCGCCAGGGGATGCGCAGCGCCGGCTCGGTTCGACGCGTGGGCGCCGTCGTGCTGGCGGTCGGCGGCCTGATGGCGTCGAGCGTCGGAACGATCGCCTCCGCGGAACCCCGGGCGACGGTCGAGTCGATCACGGCCGACGAGGCGCCCGACGGTTCGCGGTTGGTCGAGGTCACCCCGGTCGGCGAAGCGCAGATGAACTTCACGGTTCACTCGACGGCCATGGACAAGGACGTCACCGTCCGGGTCATTCGGGCCGCGTCCGCGAAACGTCCCACCGTGTACATGCTCGGCGGTGTCGAGGGGAACTCGGAACAGTTCGGCTGGGAGCAGAAGGCGGACGTCGAGAAGTTCTTCTCCGACAAGGACGTCAACGTCGTCATTCCGTTCGGTGGCCAGTCCAGTTACTACGCCGACTGGCAGCGCGACGATCCCGAACTGGGGCGGAACAAGTGGCAGACGTTCCTGACGAAGGAACTGCCGCCCATCGTCGACTCGGCGCTCGACACGACCGGCAGGAACGCGATCGCCGGGCTGTCCATGTCGGCCACCAGCGTGCTCAACCTCGCGATCTCCAAGCCCGGGCTGTATCAGAGCGTCGGCGCCTACAGCGGGTGCGCGATGACGAGCGACCCGGTGGCCCGCCGATTCGTCGAGATCACGGTCGCGGACTTCGGTGGCAACCCGGAGAACATGTGGGGTGCTGCCAACGATCCGCTGTGGGCCGCGAACGATCCGTACGTCAACGCCGAGAAACTCCGGGGGACCACCCTCTACATCTCCAACGGCAGCGGACTGCCGGGGCCGTACGACACCCTCGACGCCCGGACCGTCGGCGGCGACCGCCGCGCCCTCGCGACGCAGGTGGTGGTCGGCGGTGTCATCGAGGCCGTGACCAACGACTGCACGATGCGGCTCGCGGAGAAACTCCGGGCCCTCGACATTCCCGCCACCGTCGACCTCCGGCCGGTGGGCACCCACTCGTGGGGGTATTGGCGTGACGACCTCACCACGTCCTGGCCGATGATGGGTGCCGCGATCGGGGCGTGATTTTCCGCCCCGCGGAGTCTCGGGGGCGAGATGATGGGGGTAGCCAAAAAAATTCAAAGTTGAGCGGAACAGACTCAACTCTTCGCGCGTTAAGAAGATGACAGCGTCGCCACGTGCCACCCGGCCCCCGGCGGCGAACCGCTCTACAACGCCAGAAGAGGTGACCAGTGGACTCGTTCAATCCGACCACCAAGACCCAGGCCGCGATGACCGCTGCGCTCCAGTCGGCGTCGTCGGCCGGTAATCCCGACATCAGGCCCGCGCATCTGCTCGTGGCCCTGCTCGACCAGACCGACGGCATCGCCGCCCCGCTGCTCAAGGCCGTCGGCGTCGACCCCGCCGCGATCCACCGCGAAGCGCAGAATCTCGTCGACCGGCTGCCCAAGACGACGGGCGCCACCACCACACCGCAACTCGGCCGCGAGGCCCTCGCCGCACTCACCGCAGCGCAGCGCCTCGCCACCGAACTCGACGACGAGTACGTGTCGACGGAACACCTGATGGTCGGACTCGCATCGGGTGAGTCAGACGTGGCCGGGCTGCTGGGCAGGCACGGCGCCACCCCCGAGGCGCTGCGCGACGCGTTCACCACCGTCCGCGGCAGTGCGCGCGTCACCAGCCCGGATCCCGAGGCGACGTACCAGGCGCTCGAGAAGTACTCCACCGACCTCACGGCCGCCGCCCGTAACGGCAAGCTGGACCCGGTGATCGGCCGCGACAACGAGATCCGCCGCGTCGTGCAGGTGCTCAGCCGCCGCACCAAGAACAACCCGGTGCTGATCGGTGAACCCGGCGTCGGCAAGACCGCCATCGTCGAGGGGCTGGCCCAGCGCATCGTGCAGGGCGACGTCCCCGAATCGCTACGCGGCAAGTCGGTGATCTCCCTCGACCTCGGATCGATGGTCGCCGGAGCCAAGTACCGCGGCGAATTCGAGGAGCGGCTCAAGGCCGTCCTCGACGACATCAAGAACTCGGCCGGTCAGGTCATCACGTTCATCGACGAACTCCACACCATCGTCGGTGCGGGTGCCACCGGTGAGTCGGCGATGGACGCCGGCAACATGATCAAGCCGATGCTCGCCCGCGGTGAGCTGCGGCTCGTCGGCGCGACCACCCTCGAGGAGTACCGCAAGTACATCGAGAAGGACGCCGCCCTCGAACGCCGTTTCCAGCAGGTGCTGGTGGGCGAACCGTCCGTCGAGGACACCGTCGGCATCCTGCGCGGGCTCAAGGAGCGGTACGAGGTGCACCACGGTGTGCGCATCACCGACTCCGCGCTCGTCGCGGCCGCCACGCTCAGCGACCGCTACATCACGTCCCGGTTCCTGCCGGACAAGGCGATCGACCTCGTGGACGAGGCCGCGTCCCGGCTGCGGATGGAGATCGACTCGCGACCCGAGGAGATCGACACCGTCGAACGCATCGTCCGCCGCCTCGAGATCGAGGAGATGGCGCTGCAGAAGGAATCCGACGCGGCGTCGAAGGACCGGCTGGAGAAGCTGCGTCAGGAACTCGCCGACGAACGGGAGAAGCTCAATCAGCTGACCACCCGCTGGCAGAACGAGAAGCAGGCCATCGACTCCGTGCGCGGAGTCAAGGTGCAACTCGAGACGCTGCGCGGTGAGGAAGAGCGCGCCGAACGCGACGGCGACCTCGGCCGGGCCGCGGAACTGCGCTACGGGCGGATCCCGCAGCTCGAGAAGGAACTCGAGCAGGCCGCCCGCGAGTCCGGCGCCGCCGCCGACGGCGACGTCATGCTCAAGGAGGAAGTCGGTCCCGACGACGTCGCCGACGTGGTCGCGGCATGGACCGGCATCCCCGCCGGCCGCATGATGGAAGGCGAGACCGCCAAGCTGCTGCGGATGGAATCCGAACTGGGCAAGCGGGTCGTCGGCCAGGAAGAGGCCGTCGTCGCCGTGTCGGACGCCGTCCGCCGCGCCCGCGCCGGCGTCGCCGACCCCAACCGGCCCACCGGTTCGTTCCTGTTCCTCGGACCCACCGGCGTCGGTAAGACGGAGCTCGCGAAGTCGCTCGCGGACTTCCTGTTCGACGACGAACGGGCCATGGTCCGCATCGACATGTCCGAATACAGCGAGAAGCATTCGGTGGCCCGGCTCGTCGGCGCGCCGCCCGGCTACGTCGGGTACGAGGCGGGCGGGCAGCTCACCGAGGCCGTGCGACGGCGTCCGTACACGGTGGTGCTGTTCGACGAGGTGGAGAAGGCGCACCCCGACGTCTTCGACATCCTGCTCGCCGTCCTCGACGAAGGCCGGCTGACGGACGGTCAGGGGCGGACGGTCGACTTCCGCAACACCATCCTGATCCTCACGTCCAACCTCGGTGCGGGCGGATCCCGGGAGCAGGTGATGGATGCGGTGCGGCACGCGTTCAAGCCGGAGTTCATCAACCGGCTCGACGACGTCGTGATCTTCGAACCGCTCACCGAGGAGCAGCTCGAGTCGATCGTCGACATCCAGCTCGACCAGCTGTCCCGCAGGCTCGCGGCGCGGCGGCTGACGCTGGACGTGTCCGACTCGGCCCGCTTCTGGCTC
The DNA here is from genome assembly GCF_042673295.1 of Rhodococcus sp. NPDC057014. Classification (NCBI taxonomy): domain Bacteria; kingdom Bacillati; phylum Actinomycetota; class Actinomycetes; order Mycobacteriales; family Nocardiaceae; genus Rhodococcus; species Rhodococcus sp. NPDC057014. The sequence goes on along the minus strand of NZ_JBHUSF010000010.1, from coordinate 19,860 downwards.
GCCGTCCGCGGCTACGACCCCCTGTACGGGGCCAGGCCGCTGCGCCGGCTGATTCAGCAGGCGATCGGCGACCAGCTCGCGAAGCTGCTGCTCGCCGGCGACGTCAAGGACGGCGACACCGTTCCCGTGAAGGTGTCCGAGACCGGGGACGCGCTCGTCCTCGGCTGATCCCCACGTGAGTGGCACGGTGTGCTCCCGCACGCCGTGCCACTCACCTGTGTTTTCACAGGGGAGTCTTAAGTTTCGCCGTTACCCTGGATCGTCCGTAACCGCAGGACACCGGCCACACGAACCCGAGGGAGGGGCCGATCATGACGAACCCCGACGATCCGCGCACCCCGCAAGAGCGCGCGTACGACGGCACGGAGTCGTGGACGACCGACGATTCGGCGTCGCGGGCGCATGACGATTCCGCGTCACGGGCTCGTGACGAGGACCCGACGCAGGCGTGGTCGCGGCAGGACCAGCCGACCGAGCACCTCGGCTCGTCGGACCAGGACCACCGCACCGAGTACCTGGGGTCCGCCGGCGGGCCGACCGAGCAGTTCTACACGTCCGACCCGACCGCGGCATACGGGCAGAACCAGCCCAATCCGACGCAGGCGTACCCGACCTACGACCCGCGGTTCGACCAGCAGGCTCCGCCGCCGAACGCCACACAGGCGTATCCGCCCTACGAGGCGCATCAGTACCAGGGCGGGTATCCGACGGGGCAGTATCCGAACGCCGGGTACCCGGGATCGCAATACCAGGCGCCGGTTGCGGAGGCCACCGAGGAGAAGAAGCCCCGCCGGATCGGCACGTGGATCGCGGCCGCCGCCGCGGCGTTGCTGCTGATCGCGGTCATCGGCTTCGGCGTCGCCCTCTTCACGACGGCGCCGAACAACTCCTCGAGCACCACCGCGGCGGGTCCCACCACGTCCCGTCCGCCGGCCACCACCGCGCCGCCGAAGACGACCGCGCCGCCGTCGACCACCACCGAGTCGCCGCTCGATCAACTTCCCGGCGGAATCGGCGAGGCCATCGGGGCCGCGGGTGCCGCTTTCGGAACGATCAGCACCAACGACGGTTCCACGCTCACCCTCGACGCCCTCGGTGGTTCGAAGCTGACGGTCCAGACCAACGCGCAGACCAACGTGATCGCACTCGACGGCACCACGGTCGCCGATCTGAAACCCGGATTCACCGTCATGGTGCAGGGGACGAAGGTCGAGAACGGCACGATGACGGCCGAGACGATCATCAGTACCGAGCTGCCCAAGCTCGGTGGCAACTGAGCCCACCCGTGCCGGCGGACACGGCTGTCGGGCCGGTTCCGGCAAAACCGACACGGGGTGTCCCGGTACCGCCTACCCTCGTTACGCCCTCGACTCGCTAGGCTGATCAACGATGACCGGAATGTGGTTCTTACTGGCGTTGATCGCACTCGCAGGCGCGTGCGCGTTGCTCTATTTCGATCGCTCGCGTCGTGATCAGACGGGTCGTGTGCGGCAGATCTGGGCCAAAGCCCAGGGCTACACGTACGACAACGTCGAAGAGCGGCTGCCCGCCCAGTTCCACCGGGCCGCGCTGGCCAAGCAGGAGTACCTCAGCGCCATCGACGTGGTGAAGGGGGAACGCCGCGGCGAGTCGTTCATCCTGTTCGACCTCGAGGAGACCGCGACCATCGTCGCGGTGCGCCGCCGGGTGGGTTCGGACGTCGACATCGACCTCCGCCTCAAGTCGACCCCGCCGCCGAAGGATTCGGACCTCGAACTCCTCGGCGCCATCGGACCGCGCGTCGTGTTCGCCACCGACCTCGAGATCGCCCGCAGGGTCTGCGACCAGCGGATGGTGGCGTTCACCGAGTCGGTGCCGCCGCACGTGAACATGCTGTGGAGTGAGGGCGAGTGGACCCTCGGTTCGCTGCCCATCGGCAGCAGCGGCCGGGAGTGGGATTCTGCCATCGAGGCCGTCGCCCGGCTGTCCGGCATTCTGCACGTCCTGCCCCCGGTCACCGAGCCGAGCGGACTCGACCGTGGCCATCATGACCCGAGCAGGCCGCGACTGCGTGACGGCGCCCCTGCCGAAGCGCGCCCCGCATCGGAGAAACGTCCCGCACCGCAGGGACGTCCGGCACCGGAGAAACGTCCCACCCAGCAGGCACGCCCGGCGCCGGAGAAGCGGCCTGCAGCGCAGGGACGTCCCGCGCAACAGGGGCGTCCTGCATCGCAGGGGCGCCCGTCCCCGGAGGCGCGCCCGACCGCACCGCCACGTCCGGCACCGCAGAACCGTCCTGCACCCCCGCCGGGCGCGCCGCGGTCGTGAGTGCGTGACGAGTCCCCGGACTCGTTAACCGCGCACAGGCGCGCAGCGCCTTGCTACCGTCACCGGTATGTCGACGCCTCCCAGCTCAGCCCGACCCGTTGCCCTCGTCACCGGCCCGACATCGGGGCTCGGTGCCGGTTTCGCGAGGAAGTTCGCGTCCCTCGGTTACGACCTCGTGCTCGTCGCGCGGGACGACACCCGCTTGCACGCCCTCGCCGACGAGATGAAGGCGCTGTTCGACACCGAGTCCGAGATCCTGCAGGCCGATCTGGCGACGGCGTCCGGGCGCGAGGAGGTGGCGCAACGCCTCGGGAAGGGTGTCGAAGTACTGGTCAACAACGCCGGATTCGGCACGTCGGGCGAATTCTGGACGGCGACGCCGGAACTGTTGCAGTCTCAGCTGGACGTGAACGTCACCGCCGTCATGCAGCTGACCCGCGCGGCGTTGCCCGGCATGATCGCGGCGGCGAACGGCACCGTCATCAACGTGGCGAGCGTCGCGGGACTGCTGTCCGGGCGGGGGTCGACGTATTCGGCGAGCAAGGCGTACGTGATCTCGTTCTCCGAGGGTTTGGCGAACGGGCTGGGCGGCACGGGTGTGCGGATCCAGGCGCTGTGCCCGGGATTCATTCGCACCGAATTCCACGAGCGCGCGGGCATCGAGATGAGTTCGATTCCGAATGCGATGTGGCTGAGCGTCGACCAGGTCGTCGCGGCGTCGCTGGCCGATCTCGAGGACGGCAAGGTCGTGAGCATTCCCGGCTTCCAGTACAAGGTGCTGACGACCGCCGGTCGACTCGTCCCGAAGAGTCTGGTCCGGCGGTTGACCAACGTGTTCGGCCGGGGGCGTGCCCGCACGTAGAGGTGGGTAGGGTTTCGGGCATGAGTGATCGCGAGGATCTGGCCGCGTTGGTGCGCGAGCTGGCTGTTGTGCACGGCAAGGTGACGTTGTCTTCGGGCAAGGAAGCCGACTATTACGTGGACCTTCGCCGCGCCACGCTGCATCACGAGGCGGGGCCGCTGATCGGGAAGTTGCTGCGTGAACTGGTGGCGGACTGGGATTTCGACGCCGTCGGCGGCCTGACGATGGGTGCCGACCCGGTGGCGATGGCCGTGATGCACGCGCCGGGCAGGCCGATCGACTCGTTCGTGGTGCGTAAGGCCGCGAAGGCGCACGGGATGCAGCGGCAGATCGAGGGGCCGGATGTCGTCGGCAAGCGTGTCCTCGTCGTCGAGGACACCACCACCACGGGCAACTCGCCGCTCACCGCGGTGAAGGCGCTGCGCGACGTGGGGGCGATCGTCGTGGGTGTCGCGACCGTCGTCGACCGGGCGACCGGGGCCGGCGAGGTGATCGCGGCCGAGGGTCTCGAGTACCGTTCGCTCCTCGGACTGCCCGACCTGAACCTCTGACAGGTGAGTGGCGAAGCGTGCCGGGGCACACTTCGCCACTCACATCGGGGTGTCAGTCGGCGTCGCCGGCCGTGACGGCCAGTGCCTCGTCGACGCTGTGCGGTTCGGGATCGTGCTCGTCGACGTGGGCGAGGACCTTACGGCCGGTCGCGAGGACGAGGATCGCGGCGGCGGTGCACACCGCGCCGACCCAGAACGGCAGGTGGATGTTGCTTTCGCCGAGCTTGCCCGCGACCCACGGTGCCGCGGCCCCGCCGACGAACCGGACGAAGCTGTAGGCCGCGGACGCCGTCGACCGCTCGACGGGGGCGGAGATCATCACGGTCTCGGTGATGAGGGTGTTGTTGACACCGAGGAACAGCCCGGCGAGCACGACCCCGACGATGAGCACGGTCTTGTTCTCGGTGAATGCGGCCATCATGGCGAGGTCGAGGGCGAACAGCGCGAGGGCCACCATCATCATCGGCAGCGTGCCGAAGCGCCGCTGCAGGCGTGGCGCGAGGAACACCGACGCGACAGCCAGCGCGAGGCCCCACCCGAAGAAGATGAATCCGATCGAGTACGTGCCCATGTCCAGCGGGAACGGCGTGTACGCGAGCAGTGTGAAGAAGCCGTAGTTGTAGAGCAGCGCGGTGATTGCGACGGTGAGCAGGCCGCGGTGGCGTAGGGCGAGGAACGGCGCGGCGATCGACGTGCGGTGCTCCGGCTTGGGGGCGGACGGCAGCATCACGACGATCAGGATGAACGCGACGGCCATCAGGGCTGCGACGCCGAAGAACGGCGCGCGCCAGCTGATGTTGCCGAGGACACCGCCGACCAGCGGGCCGACGGCGATGCCGATGCCCAGCGCGGCCTCGTAGAGGATGATGGCCCGCGCGACGCCGCCGCTGGCCGCGCCGACGATGGCGGCGAGTGCGGTCGCGATGAACAGGGCGTTGCCGAGTCCCCAGCCGGCGCGGAAGCCGACGATCTGGGCGATGGTGCCGGAGCTTCCGGCCAGCGCCGCGAACACGACGATGACGGCGAGACCGGTCAGGAGCGTCTTCTTGGCGCCGATCCGGCTCGACACCACGCCGGTGATGAGCATCGCGACACCGGTGACCAGCATGTAGCTGGTGAACAGCAGCGACACCTGGGACGGGGTGGCGTCCAGCTGTTCGCCGATCGGCTTCAGGATGGGGTCGACGAGTCCGATGCCCATGAACGCGATGACGCTGGCGAAGGCGACGGCCCACACCGACTTCGGCTGGTGGAGGAGGCTGGGTGGCGCCTCGCTGCTGTTCGTGACGGTTGCGGTCGTGGTGCTCACGGCCACCTCCTTCGATGTGTTGCGGGGTGGATGGGTCGTCAGGCGCGGGTCGATGCCGTGACGATGGAACGCAGTTCCGACAGGCCCTGCGTCAGTCGCTCGAGCTGCTCGGGTTCGAGGTCCGCGAAGTGCGGGGCGAGGGCGCCCGCGATCTCGTTGCGGGCCACGGTCAGCCAGTCACGTCCCGGGGCGGTGATGGACACCCGGACTGCCCGGGCGTCGTCCGGATCGGGCCGGCGGGCCACGTATCCGCGATCGGCGAGCTTCTGCAGCAGGGCGGTCGCGGACGGTTGCGAGCAGCGGTCGATGCGGGCGAATTCGCTGATGCGGAGTTCGCCGTGGTCGTCGAGCAGGGCGAGGGCACGGGTCCACGGCCGGGGATGGTCCTCGGATCCGAAGGAGCTCGCGAGCCTGGTGAATCGGTGAGAATTCGTGACCAGGTCGACGAGCAGGCCGTGCAGCCGTGTGTCGTCGTCCATGCACATTATATTACATAGGCTAACTAACTATGTATACGAGCGCCCGCTGTTCCACCCGCCACACGGCGGTGAACGGCCGGCGCATCGACCGGGGGTCAGGCCGACCGGCGCGCGACTTCCTCCACCTGCCGCCGCAGCGTGGCATCGGTGTGGCGGATCGCCTGCGCGACGAAGGGCTCGATGACCTTGCCGAGCGCCTTGCCCGCGAGCCCGCCGGGCAGCTCGTAGCGGAAATCGACCGTCAGGCGGGTCTCGGTGTCGCCGACCGCGTCGAACTGCCACCGCGAGTGCGTGTACAGGCCGTCGATCGATTCGAGCTCGATCAGCGAATTGCGTTCCCACCCGGTGACCTTCACGACGGAACCGAGGGTCTTGGGGCCGATCTTCATCGCGGCGTCGTAGACGGCGCCGAGCCCCCGATCCTGTTCGCCGATCGGGTCGAACTTCGTGATACCGAACATCCAGGACGGGACGTGGCGATAGTCGTCGACGTAGTCGAACGCGCCCGCGACCGGTGCGCCGGCGACAGCAGTGTGATGGATCTCGATCATCGTGACTTTCCTGACGGGTGAGGGGAGGGGGTCGGCTGTGTCCGGTACGGCCGGACGGCGTAGTTCTCGAGGTCGAAACGGGCGAGGCGGCGGCGCAGGGAACCGGTGGACCACGGCCACGCGGCGAAGTTCCTGCCGTCGGCGTCGAGGTAGTAGCTGCTGCACCCGCCGTTGTTGAACACGGTCCGCTCCAGGCCCTTCTGTACCGCGTCGTTGAACCGGCGGAACGGCTGATCGCGCACCTCGAGGACTTCGATGCCCTGCCGCTCCGCCTTGGTGATCCCGTCGATCACGTAGTCGAGCTGGGTTTCGGCCAGGCCGAGAAACGAGTTGTACACCAAGATGTTCGGGCCGAGCATGATGTACGCGTTCGGTGCGCCGGGTGTCGTGGTGGCCAGATACGCCTCGGGACTCTTCGACCACTTCTCCGACAGCAGTGTCCCGTCGCGTCCGCGGATCCGGCTCGCGATCGGCGGATGGCTCACGTCGAAACCGGTGCCGAAGATGATGACGTCGACCTCGCGGCGGGTGCCGTCGGCTCCGACGACGACGCGTCCGTCCACCTCGGTGAGGGCGTGCGGGATCAACTCGACGTTGCTCTTCGTCAGCGCCGGGAGATACGTGTTGGACAGCAGGAGTCGCTTGCATCCGAGTGTGAAGTTCGGGGTCAGTGCCGCGCGGAGCGCCGGGTCCGGCACCTGCCGGGCGAGCCAGCGGGTGCCGAGGGGGTTGAGGAGCCGGGCGGTGCGTTCGCGGCGCATCACCCAGGTGAGCGTCCGCAGGACGAGGTCGAGGATCTGCCGCAGCCCGCGCTGCACCGCCGGGACCCGCGAGAACAGCGACTGCGCGAGCCGGGGGAACGGGAAGTCCAGGCGGGGCACCACCCAGGCCGGGGTGCGCTGGAACACGTACAGCGCCTCGACGTCCGGCTGGATCTCGGGGATGAACTGCACCGCGGACGCGCCCGTGCCCACGACCGCGACCTTCTTTCCGGTGAGGTCGACGTCGTGGTTCCAGCGGGCCGAGTGGAAGATGTCGCCGCCGAAACCGTCGATGCCCGGTACCGCGGGAGTGCTGGGTTCGGTGATGGGGCCCGCTGCGAAGATCACGTGCTGCGCGACGATCGTGCCCCGGCTGGTGTCGAGGATCCAGCGTCGGCGCTCGTCGGACCACACGGCCTCGTGGAGTTCGGTCCGCATCGAGATTCTGGACTGCACGCCGAACGTGGCGACGGTGTCCTCGATGTAGGACAGCAGTTCCGGCTGGAGTGCGAAGTTGCTGCGCCATCCCGGGTTGGGGTTGAACGAGAACGAATACACCGGTGCGGGGATGTCGACACCGCACCCGGGGTACGTGTTCTCGCGCCACACGCCGCCGACGCGGTCGGACTTCTCGAGGACGACGAAGTCCGTGATGCCCGCGCGTTCGAGTTTGACGGCGGCGGCGATCCCGGACAGGCCGGCCCCGACCACGACGACGCGCACGTGCCGCTCGTCTCCGCTGCTCTCGTGCGCTGCGGCGTGCTCGGAGGTGGTCGCTGTCATGGTCGCTTCCCTGGGGCCGGATACGGAACCTGCGCCGTCAGTCCATTTAACTGAGACGTGGTGTCACAGTAAAACGAGCGGGGCGGCTTGGCAAGTGCGACCGGCAACCGGGTCCTGGAACAATGGCGTGCGTGACCGAGCGCAAACCTCCCGGGGTGAGCTTCGAGAGCTGGATAGACAAGCAGATCCGGCTCGCTCAGGAGCGCGGCGACTTCGACGATCTCCCCGGCGCGGGCAAACCGATACCGGCGGGCGACGTCGACGACGAACTGTGGTGGGTGAAGAACTACCTGCGCCGCGAGAATCTGCCCACCGACGCGTTGCTCCCCACGCCGCTGCAGCTGCGCAAGGAGATCGAGCGGCTGCCCGACACGATCCGGGGAATGCCGTCCGAGCAGGCGGTGCGGGATGTGGTGGCGCAACTCAACCTGCAGATCGTCGCGTGGTTGCGGGCGCCGTCCGGCCCCCGGATCCCGGTGAGCCCGGTCGACGCGGACGAGGTCGTCGCGACGTGGCGGCGGCAGAAGCAGTACGTGCGGAAGCCGCAACACGCAGCGCAATCGCAACCGGAACCGGAACCGGAACCGGCACTGGGCCCGCCCCGAGCCGAACGGCGGTGGTGGCGGCGGGGGCGGTGACCGGTCATCCCGTCCGGAAATCGCCCGATTCCATCAGCCGGGACACGAGCAGTCCGGCGATCAGTCCCCAGAAGGCCGCCCCGATGTTGAGGAACTGCACGTTCGAGAAGGTCACCAGAAACGTCACGAGCGCGCCCAGCGTGTATCGGGAGCCGAACGCGGCGACGAACGATCCCTGCAGAGCCCGGAGCATCGCCAGGCCGCCGAGCGTCGCGACGAACGCGGCCGGGGTAGCAAGCATCAGCTGCACGAACAGCGGCGCGAACAGACCGACGACCACGGCGAGCAGTCCGCAGACGACGGCCGCCGTGTACTGCCGGGCGCGATGGCCCGACGCCACCAGCAGGGCGTTGGTCGGCCCCGTCAGGCACGTCGACACGGCTCCGACGGCGGAGGTCGCGAGGGACCAGACCCCGCACAGGACGGTACCGACATTCATGGGCGGCTGGTGGCCTGCGGACGTCAGCACGGCCGCGCCCTGACCGTTCTGCACGACGATGACCGTGATCGCCAGCGGGACGACCAGTTCGGCGATCGCCTGCCAGGTGAACTGCGGGGTCTGGAACATCGGCGCCGCGATCCACGGTGTGCCCGTGCCGGTGGGGTGGAAGCGGCCCGTGACCGCGACCGTGGCCGCCCCGACGAGCAGCGCGCCGAGGATCGGGGGTATCCACCGGCCGAGCGCGGCGCGGGACGCGAGGAGGACGAAGGCGACGACCATCGGAACGGCCACGGCCGCATCGGTTCCCACGGCGTGAACGAGGTCGGTCCCGAATTTCAGGAAGACGCCGGCGACCATGGCCATGACGATCGGCATCGGGAGCATCGCCATGACCTGGCGCACCCGCCCGGTCAGGCCGAGGGCGAGGATCAGGAGCCCGGTCACGAGGAACGCTCCGAGCACTTCCGGCCACGGCAGGTGGGTGAGTGAGCCGCCGACGATGATCGTGCCGGGGATCGTCCAGAAGAACGCCAGCGGCTGACGGTACAGCCAGCTGGCGAGGACGGTGAGGATGCCGTTGAGGAAGAAGACGCCGAAGATCCACGACGCCATCTGCCCGGGCGACAGTCCGCCCGCGGAACCGGCGGCCAGGATCACGGCCACGGGACCGGTCGCGGAGAAGATCAGCCCGATCAGCCCGTTGGCGGCGTAGGTGCCGCCGAGGTCGCGGAGCAGGCGGCGGGGGCCGGCGGGCGGCCACGGCGGTCGTTCGAAGCGAGGGGGACACGTCTGCGTGTCGTCGCCGCGGGCCGGTTCCTCGGTGGTCGTCATGAGGCCTTCCTGCTCGGTACGATGCCCACCATGTACGCAAAGCGGACAAAGTCGCCGCTATGCGTACAGATGGTGTGGTCCGGATCATAACCGCCCGCGTACCGGGGTTCCGGGCCGGGCCGCCGAACCCTGGGTGGAGTGCATTCCATCCCTGGGGGCAGCGACACCCGGCCGCCGCCGCGACAGACTCGTAAGCGTCGACCCGACACCATCCGCACCGACCGATCATGCGAAGAAGGACCACATGGTGGAACTCAGCCGAAATCCCCGAGAGCGAAGGGCCGTGTACGTGCGGCGCACCACGATGGCACTGGAGGGCGAACCACGATCAGCAGTCGAGCGGACGTCGACGTTCCTGGCCTACGGCCTGCTGGCGTTGTTCGGCGGCCTCGGTGTCTTCGGAACGATCTGCTCCGTCGACGCCATACCGGACGGTGCACGCATCGCCGTCGTCCAGCCGGCGCCGACGCAGTCGCACCCGCTCGACCTGCCACACCCGGCGTCGGACGGTCCCGAGGAACCCGCCCACACCGGCGTCTGAGTCAGGACGCGACGTCGTCGCGCAGTGCCGCGAGTTCGAGCAGGCGCGGCAGCATGTCCGGCGACGCGATCGAGGGCAGCAGCAGCTCCCACATGTCGGCCAGTCGCTCGTACAGGTCGGCACGCCCGGTGAGCGCCTCGGACACCAATTGCATACCCGTGAACGAACTGACCAGGAAACGGGCCAGCGCCGCGGGATCGACCGTCGCGCGCAGTTCGCCCGCCTCCCGTGCCTTGCCCGCGAGTGCGACGAGGGTGTCGGTCCAGTCGATGTAGGGATCGGTGGCCGGGCCGCGGGAGGTCCCGAGTTCCAGGGTGAGCCGCACACCCGCCCGCACGATCGGCTCGGTCAGCAGCTGGCGCGCCATCTCCTTGGCGCACAACAGGATCGCCTCCATCGGTGATTGCGCGGTCGCGAGCACGCGTTGCGCCGCCAGCATCGCCATCGCGTGCTGTTCCTTGATCACCGCCCAGGCCAGCGCCTCCTTGGACTCGAAGTGAAAGTACAAGGCGCCCTTCGTCACGTCGGCGTAGGAGAGGATTCCGCTCAGGCTCGCGCCGCCGTACCCGAGCTTCTCGAAGCTCAGTGCCGCACCCTCTAATACTTGATGGCGGGTGGCCGCCGCGCGCGCCTGCTTTGCCATCACCTGTGCCTCACAATCGCGGATTCTCCGTCGCATCCACTCTCCAGTCAACCACTGTTCGGACCGGTAACCTCGGCACATCCGAAAGCGTGGGAGGAAGACGTGAAGTCGAAGAACAACTGGGGTGTCGAGCACGCGGTATTCGCCGGTGCGACGCTGGCCACCGTGGTCGGAGCCGTCTCCGGGCGGGAACGGTTGCAGCGCGCGGCGAAACCAGTGATCGCGCCCGCGCTCGCCGCCCGGGTGCTGCGGCGGCGCGCAGACGCCGACCCCGCCGACGTCGCGCTCCTCCTCGCCGGTCTCACCGCCGCGACCGCGGGCGACGTCTTCATGATCGACCCCGACGACGACGCCCGTCTCGTGCGCGGCGCGTCCTCGTTCGCCGTCATGCAGGTGGGCTATTCGACGCTGTTGCTGCGCCGGGGCGCCCGGCCCACCGTGCCCGCCTTGCTGCCCCGGCTCGCGGGGTGGGCGGGCGCGGCGGCCCTGCTCCGCGGGCGGGCGAAAGAGGTCGCAACCCCGTTGACCGCGTACGGTGCGCTGCTCGGCACCACGTCGACGCTGTCGGCCGACCCGTCCCTCGCGCCCGGCGCCGACGTGTTCGCGAACGTGGCCGTGCCGGGAACCGACCGGCGCAGCTGGCTCGGCGTGGGCGGGATGCTGTTCACCGCCTCCGACGGGCTGATCGTGGTGCGGCGCTTGCTCATCCGGGGAGACCGGGGGAGAGCCGCGGCCGAGGGGCTGATCCTCGCCAGTTACGCGGCGGCCCAGCTGCTGCTCGTCGAGGGGATGCTCGTGCTCGGGCGTCGCCGGATCACGGGCAGAGCATGATGTGGTCCCGGTCCTCCGGGTCCACCAGGATGGTGATCGTCTCGCCGGGCACGAATCGTGTCGCGTTCTCCCGACGCACCTCGTAGACGACCCGTCCGGCGTAACTCTCCGATCCGGGCACGGTCAGCCGGAGGTCCAGTTCGGTGAGCTCTCCGTCGTCCGGGGTGCGGCGAAGCGGGGTGACGTGCTCGATGCGGGCCCAGCCCTCGAGTCCGTGCCGCTCGAGTTTCCGGTCGGCGCGACTGGGCCGCCCGGCCGCCATCATCCCGAAGCCCAGCGCCGAGCCGAAGGCCGCGACCAATCCCATGATCTGGTACGGGATCGTGGCCGGCGGGGTGTGCTGGATCAACCATCCCAGCCAGACGGCGAGGACGATGACGTAGCCGACCGTGACGAAGCAGACCGTCCGCACGATGCGCTGATGATTCATCGAATGCCTCCACCTCCAGATTAACCCGTCCCGGCCTCGCCGAAGCGGCCCCGCCGCCGCACTGCCGTTAGAGTGCAGTGTCGGCAGCAGGTAAGTATGTGTGGAGGTGGCCGTATGGCGTGGCGTCGGGTGTCGTTGGTGTGTCTGAGCATTGGCTCGGCCATGATGCTCGCAGGGTGTGGTGGGTCCTCGGACGCGGTGGCTCCGCCGACGTCCACGACGACGGCCGCGGCCCCTGTGACCACCACCACGACGACGGTTCCGCCGACCACTACCACCACGACCGTCGCGCCGCCGCCGACGACGACGGAAGCGCCGACCACGACGCTCGTCGACGTCCCGTACGAGCACAACGAGTCGTACTTCTTCACGTCCCCGGACGGCGGGTTTCAATGCGGCATCATCAAGCTGCCGAACCGCACCGAGGCCGGCTGCCAGGGGTCGACGAGCCCGGTGCCGCCGCGCCCGGACGACTGCATGGTCGACTGGGGTCACGGCATCCGCGTCGAGAACGACGGCGAGGCGTCGTTCATGTGCGCGGGCGGCCTCGTCTACACCTCGGGCGGCGACGAACCGGACGCGGCGCTGCCGGCCGGGTCGAAACTGACCAAGCTCGGGTACACCTGCGGCACCACCGCCACGGCCGTCACGTGCACCAACGACGAGACGTCGCACGGATTCACCGTCGCCCCCGATTCGAACAAGACGTTCTGACGTCGTGAGCGGAGTCGAGACGGGCCCGGTGGAGGTCGAGGTCGCCGAGATGGGTCCCACCGAATGGGGGGAGAACCCGAACGGTGTCGGCCCGTGGACCGAGGAGCACGACACACCGGCCCCCACCGACCCGTGGTACGACCCCGAACTGCTGGCCGGGGGCGATCGCCGCAACGTGGTCGACGCCTACCGGTACTGGACGCGGGAGGCGATCGTCGCAGACATCGACAACCGTCGCCACCCGCTCCACGTGGCCATCGAGAACTTCGGGCACGACGCGAACATCGGGACGGTGGTGCGCACCGCCAACGCGTTCGCCGCCGCGGCGGTCCACATCGTGGGACGTCGACGCTGGAACCGGCGCGGCGCGATGGTCACCGACCGGTACCAGCACGTCCTCCACCACGCGGACGTCGACGGTCTCGTCGACTTCGCGCGTGAGAGAGGTCTCACCATCGTGGCCGTCGACAACACACCCGGGTCGGTGCCGCTCGAGACGGCGAGCCTGCCCCGCGACTGCGTGCTCCTGTTCGGCCAGGAGGGGCCGGGAGTCACCGACCAGGCGAAAGAGGTTGCGGCGATGACGGTGTCGATCGCGCAGTTCGGTTCCACCCGCAGCATCAACGCGGGTGTCGCCGCAGGAATCGCCATGCATGCGTGGGTGCGCCAGCACGCCGACCTCGGTCGTGCGTGGTAGCGGAACCCCTGGCGAATAGGCAAGATCAACTCTTATGCAGGACTCGTGGTCGGCGCGCGCGGACGCCGCTGAAGAAGCGGTGGTGAGCAGGCACCTTCGCCGGCTGTGGGCGCTCCCGGGCACCACCCTGGGCGTCGTCGCCTGGCCGGCGGTACGGCGCGAGCGGCTGTTCCTCAGCTGGCACTACTGGTGGCAGGCCCATCTGCTCGACTGCGCCGTCGACGCGCTCGAACGCGACCCCACGCCGCGCCGTCGTCGTCGCATCGTGAAACTGGCGCGCAGCCACCGTCTGCGGAACATCTCGGGCTGGACCAACAACTATTACGACGACATGGCCTGGCTGGGGATCGCCCTCGAGCGTGCCCAGCGAATGCACTTCATAGACAACAGAAGTGCGGTGCAGGCGCTCGAATCCCAGTTGTTCGACGCCTGGGCGCCCGAGGCGGGAGGCGGCATCCCGTGGCGGAAGGGCTCGAATTTCTACAACGCGCCCGCCAACGGACCGGCCGGGATCATGCTGGCCCGCACCGGAAAGCTGTGGCGCGCCCAGGCCACCGCGGACTGGATCGACGACACGCTGCGGGACGTGCACACCAACCTGATCGCCGACGGTATCCACCCCGGCGGCGAGATCGAAAAGAACATCTACTCCTACTGTCAGGGCGTCGTGCTCGGGCTCGAAACCGAACTCGCCGTGCGCCTCGGTTCGCCCCGGCACCGCAACCGGACCCACCGGCTGGTCGACGCCATCGACGAACACCTCGCACCCCACGGCGTCATCGACGGCGGCGGTGGGGGAGACGGCGGCCTGTTCAACGGGATCCTCGCCCGGTATCTGGCGCTGACCGCGGTGATGCTGCCCTGGGAGTCGCCCGCCGACATCCGGGCCCGGGAGATCGCCGCCCAGCTCGTGCTGACGTCCGCGGAATCGGCGTGGGAGAACCGGCTGCAGATCGAGGGGCAGCCGCTGTTCGGCCACGATTGGACCCGGCAGGCGCAACTGCCGGGGATGGGCGGGGGAATCGCCACGTTCACCGGGGGCACCGTGCACTCGTCCGGGATCCCGGAACGCGACATGTCCGTGCAACTCGGTGGCTGGATGCTGATGGAGGCCGCGCACATGGTGTCCGCGGCGGGGTATCCGCGACGCTAGGCGACGGTTCGAATCACGCGAAAATTAACCGTATCGCCCCGGATTCGGCGCTGTTAGACAGTTCGTTATGTCAGATCAACAGCGGCAGCTGAGTCTCAACGCGTTCATCTACCCGGCCGGGCACCACGAGTCGGCGTGGCGGCACCCGCTCACGACGCCCGAGCGGCTGTACGACGTCTCCTACTTCCAGGAGATCGCGCAGACAGCGGAAGCCGCGAAGCTGGACGCGATCTTCTTCGCCGACGGCCCCGCCCTGCGCAGCGACGTCGAGCACGGCGCCGCCGGAGCGCTCGAGCCCATCACGCTGCTGACGGCGATCGCGACGGCCACCGAACGGATCGGGCTGATCGCGACCGCGTCCACGACGTATTTCGAGCCCTACAACCTCGCGCGGTTGTTCGCGTCGCTCGACCACATCTCCCGCGGACGGGCCGGCTGGAACATCGTGACCACCGGAACCGAGGTGGCGGCGGCCAACTTCGGATTGCCCAGCCACCCGGACCATGCCGACCGCTACGCGCGGGCGCGGGAATTCGTCGACGCGACCGTCAAGCTGTGGGACAGCTGGGAGGACGACGCGATCCTGATCGACAAGGCCGCAGGTATCTACGCGGACCCGTCGAAGATCCACGAGATCAACTACGTCGGACGCCACCTGCGGGTGCGGGGACCGTTCAACGCGCCGCGCTCCCCGCAGGGACACCCGGTGCTGGTGCAGGCCGGCGCGTCCAACGAGGGCCGCGCGTTCGCGGGCCAGTACGCCGAGGCCATCTTCACCGCGCACCAGCGGTTGTCGGACGGGCAGGCGTTCTACGCGGACGTGAAGCAGCGGGCGGCGCAACTCGGCCGCAACCCGGAGCACGTGAAGGTCCTTCCCGGCATCAGCCCTTTCCTCGGCGACACCGAGGCGGAGGCGCGGGACCTGGAGCGGGAGTTCAACGAACTGACCTCGCCCGAGTACGGGATCGCCCAACTCGAGGCGCTCACCGGCTCGAGCGTGCGGCACCTCGATCTCGACGCCTCCGTGCCTGTCGGACTGTTCGGGGACGCCGGCGACGTCACGGACAACAAGCAGAGCCGTCTGCAGGTGATCGCAGGGATCGTCGAGCGGGAGAACCCGACGCTGCGCGGACTGCTGCACCGTCTCGCCGGTGCGCGTGGGCACCGGGTCGTTGTCGGGACGCCGGTGCAGGTGGCCGACACCATCGAGGAATGGTTCACGCAGGGTGCCGCGGACGGGTTCAACGTCATGCCGCCGTATTACCCGGGCGGTCTCGAGGTGTTCGCGCAGAAGGTGGTCCCGATCCTGCAGGAGCGTGGACTGTTCCGCACCGAGTACTCGGGCACCACGCTGCGCGACCACTTCGGGTTGCCGCGCCCGGAGAGCCAGTACGCGGACGCGTCGGGCACCGTCGCGCTGTAGTCGCAGAGCCGGGCAGGCCGACGGCACCGAGGGTTAATGAAAACAGTTATCATTTCGGGATGACTGTCGTCCGGCCTGTCCCTGTCACCGTCCTGTCCGGCTTCCTCGGCGCGGGCAAGACCACCTTGCTCAACCATCTCCTCGCGAACCGGGACGGCAGGCGTGTCGCCGTCATCGTCAACGACATGAGCGACGTCAACATCGTCCCCCAAGCACTTCTTGCAGGGGGTTCCCCCAGCCGCCCCTTTGTGGCCGGGCAGGGGCACCTGGACCGGACGCAGGAGAAACTCGTCGAGCTCACCAACGGCTGCATCTGCTGCACCCTGCGGGAAGACCTCGTCGAGGCGGTCGCCCGGCTGGCGCGGGAGGGCCGGTTCGACCACCTCGTCATCGAATCGACAGGCATCTCCGAACCGATGCCCGTGGCCGCCACGTTCGACTGGGAATTCGAGGACGGGTTCCGCCTCGGCGCGGTCGCCGCCCTCGACACGATGGTGACGGTCGTGGATGCGTCGACGTTCCTCGGCGAACTGGCCAGGGGTGAGCGTCTCGACGACCGGAACCTCGAGGCCGGGGACGGCGACGAGCGCAGCATCTCCGACCTCCTCGTCGATCAGGTGGAGTTCGCCGACGTCATCCTGCTGAACAAGACGGATCTGGTGAGCGAGGGTGCCGCCGGCGCCGTCGAGGCGACCCTGCGCAGGCTCAACCCCACCGCGACACTGTTGCGCACCACGCGCGGCGTCGTCGATCCCGGCGAGGTACTCGGCACGGGCCTGTACGACCCGGAGGTGTCGGCAGAGCTGCCCGGCTGGGCGGAGGAACTGGCGGCGGGCCACACCCCGGAAACCGAGGAATACGGCATCCGCAGCGTCACCTACCGGGCGTCGCGGCCGTTCCACCCGGCCCGGCTCGAGCAGGCGCTGGGACAGTTCACCGGCCTGCTCCGCAGCAAGGGCTTCTGCTGGATCGCGAGCCGCCCCGGCCTCGCCGCCGTCTGGTCGCAGGCCGGCCCGAATCTCGTGATCGAGCCCGCCCAGCTGTGGGCGTCCACGGACGAACGTCCGGGGCAGGAGATCGTGTTCATCGGCGTCCGCCTCGATCCCGACGGCCCGCGGCGGATCCTCGACCCGGCACTGCTCACCGACGAGGAACTCCGGTCAGGACCGGCGGAGTGGGTGCGGTTCGACGACCCGCTGCCCGCGTGGGAGCCGGTGCATCAGCACTAGTCCAGTACTTCTTCGACGGCCACATCTTCGGGTGGCCGCGCCATCTCCTGCCGGTAGTGCCACACCCCGAGGGCCGTGCCGATCACCAGCAGTGTGACCATCCCGGCGAGCACTGCAGGCATCAGCCACGACACCCGGTCGAGGAACGAGCCGAAGTAGAAGCCGATGAGCAGCAGTACGGGCGCCCAGAAGATGGCGCCGATAGTGCTGGCGATCGTGTATTTGGTGTGGTTCATCTTGGCAGCACCGGCGACCAGCGGGCACAGGGTGCGGATCCACGGAATCCAGCGCGCGACGAGCACCGCCCAGAAGCCGTGCTTCTCCAGCAGGACATTCACCTTGTGGAGGTTGGCGTAGTTGAGATACTTCCCGCCCTTCCGGGCGTGGATGCGGTTGCCGGTGCGGTGACCGATGACGTACCCCACCTGGTTTCCGCAGATGGCGGCGATCATCGCGCCGACCGACAACGCCCACACGTGGCCGGTGCCCGACGCATGGTTGGCCAGCACGATGCCCGCGGTGATCAGCATCGAGTCGCCGGGCAGGAACAGGCCCAGGATCACCGCGCACTCGATGAACACGAATGTGAGCACGACGACCCAGACCAGCGCTGGGCCGGCCGAGACGAGAGGCCCGAAGCTGCCTGCTGCCGTGGTGACCATCGTCAGTGCGCTACCCCGATCGGTGTCAGGAAGTCGGATCGGTGGGTGTGGTGACCGGTTGCGGATCCTCAGTCGTGGAGTTCGTGCCCTGACGGGACTTCACGACACGCTTGCCCACCTCCACGATGATCGGCAGCACGGACACGAAGACGATCAGCAGGAAGATGACGTCGACGTTGTCGCGGATGAACTCGATCTGCCCGAGCAGGTAGCCGAGCAGCGTGACGCCGGCGCCCCACAGGATGCCGCCCACGATGTTGTACGTCAGGAACAGCGAGTACCGCATCCGCGACGCACCCGCGACGACCGGCGCGAACGTGCGCACGATCGGAACGAATCGAGCGAGGATGATGGTGATGGGGCCGTGCTTCTCGAAGAACGCGTGCGACTCGTCGATGTACTTCTTCTTGAAGAACCGGGCGTCGTCGTTCTTGAACAGGGCGGTGCCGCCCTTGCTGCCGATGAAGTAGCCGACCTGGTCGCCGAGGATCGCGGCGATCGGGATCAGAACCAGCAGCACCCAGAGGGGAGCGAACGGTTCGATCTCCGTCGACTTCGACGCCGCGATGAGTCCCGCGGTGAAGAGGAGCGAGTCGCCGGGGAGCAGGGGGAACAGCAAACCCGACTCGATGAAGACGACCAGTAGGAGCCCGACGAGCACCCAGGTGCCGAAGGAGTTGAGGAGGTTCACCGGGTCGAGGAATCCCGGCAACAACGCGAGGTTGGTCACGGAATCCGATGCTGCCTGCACAATCACGGCCCTCAGCGTACCGGCGTATTCCTCGACTGTCGGAATGGTGCAGGTCATGGAGTTTCGGCCGGGCCGCGGACCGGCCGAAACGGGGTGCCGCGACAGCCACCGGGAGACGTACGCTACCGGTATTGCCATACTGCTAGGACCACATCGTGTGCTGCGCTGATCGCGCGCGCCGAAATCGACTCTTTATGGAGGACTGCCGCCGTGCCAATCGCGACTCCCGAGGTCTACGCCGAGATGCTTGGTCGGGCCAAGGAGCACTCCTTTGCCTTCCCCGCCATCAACTGCACTTCTTCCGAAACCATCAACGCCGCCATCAAGGGCTTCGCGGACGCCGGCAGCGACGGCATCATCCAGTTCTCGACCGGTGGCGCCGAGTTCGGTTCGGGCCTGGGTGTCAAGGACATGGTGACCGGCGCGGTCGCACTCGCCGAGTTCGCTCACGTGATCGCCGCGAAGTACGACGTCACGATCGCCCTGCACACCGACCACTGCCCCAAGGACAAGCTGGACACGTTCGTCCGCCCGCTGCTCGAGATCTCACGTCAGCGCGTCGAGGCCGGCCGCAACCCGCTGTTCCAGTCCCACATGTGGGACGGTTCGGCCGTCCCGATCGACGAGAACCTGGAGATCGCCCAGGAGCTCCTCGCGAAGGCGAAGGCAGCCAACATCATCCTCGAGGTCGAGATCGGCGTCGTCGGTGGTGAAGAGGACGGCGTGGAAGCCGAGATCAACGACAAGCTGTACACCTCGCCCGAGGACTTCGAGAAGACCGTCGACGCGCTCGGCACCGGTGAGAACGGCAAGTACCTGCTGGCCGCCACATTCGGCAACGTGCACGGCGTCTACAAGCCGGGCAACGTGAAGCTGCGTCCCGAGGTGCTCGAGACCGGCCAGAAGGTCGCCGCCGCGAAGCTCGGCCTGTCCGACGGCTCGCAGCCGTTCGACTTCGTCTTCCACGGCGGATCGGGCTCGCTGAAGTCGGAGATCGAGGCCGCGCTGAACTACGGCGTCGTCAAGATGAACGTCGACACCGACACCCAGTACGCGTTCACCCGTCCGATCGTCGGCCACATGTTCGGCAACTACGACGGCGTGCTGAAGGTCGACGGCGAGGTCGGCAACAAGAAGGTCTACGACCCCCGCAGCTACCTGAAGAAGGCCGAGGCCGGCATGACGGCCCGCGTCATCGAGGCCTGCAACGACCTCGAGTCCGCGGGGCGTTCCGTCTCCGGATAGGCCCTTCAGGCCCGTGCGCCTTTCCGG
>NZ_JBHUSF010000009.1:0-73846 GCF_042673295.1 Rhodococcus sp. NPDC057014 | reverse complement strand
GCACCCCCCAGCGGCGGCAGAACACTCCGAGGACGGCGTCCGCGCCGGCGACCCGCAGGTCCGCCCACAGCGCGAGTTCGAGTCCACCCGCCACCGCGTGCCCGTCGATCGCGGCGATCACCGGTTTCGCCAGCCGCATTCGGGAGATGCCCATCGGTGCGTCGCCGTCGGGTGCCACCCGGTTCCCGCTACCGGAGCTGATGGCCTTGAGATCGGCTCCGGCGCAGAATGTTCCGCCCTCGCCGTGCAGCACGGCGACGGACGCGTCCCCGTCCGCGTCGAAGGCGCGGAAGGCGTCGGCGAGCGCCTCGGCGGTGGGCCGGTCGACGGCGTTGCGGACTTCGGGCCGGTTCAGGCTGATCGTCGTGACCGGGCCGTCCGTGCGGACGAGTACCACGTCGGAAGTCATCGCATGCGCCTTTCCTTGCCGGTGTAGCCGACGCTAGCACCCTTGACGCAAGAACGGAACGGGTGTTCACTCCTTGGGTATGGCCTATCGGCGCACACCCGCGGTCCAGGAACGCCTGGACGCTCTCCGCACCACCCTCCTCGACTCCGCGATCGGGCTGATCGCCCGCGACGGGTACGCGGGGTGCTCCATCTCCGCCGTCGCCGCGGAGGCCGGCGTCGGCACCGGCACCGTCTACCGGCATTTCTCGAACAAGGGTGAACTGTTCGCGGAAGTATTCCGCATCGTCTGCAGTCGCGAGGTGAGCGCCGCCGTCGAATCCGGCAACACCGCCCGTGCCGCCGAGGGTCGTTGCATCGCTGCCGTTTCCGCCTCTGTCGCCACCTTCGCCGAACGCGCGCTGCGCGCACCCACCCTGGCGTACGCACTGCTCGTCGAACCCGTCGACCCGCAGGTCGACACGGAACGCCTGCTGTTCCGCGAGTCGTTCCGCGACGCCCTCGCGGTGGCGATCGCCGGCGCCGTCGAGGCCGGGGAGATCCCGGACCAGGACGCGTCGGTCACGGCCGCCTTCATCGTCGGCGCCATCGGCGAAGCACTGATCCTGCCCCTCGCCCGCGGCGCCGCCGACGCCGCGATCATCCCAGCCCTGCTCACGTTCACCCTTCGATCCCTCGGGAGCCCGACATGAGTGCCACCCACGAGGTCGTCAACCAGGTACCGCCGCTGATCCACTTCGACGCCGCCGACTACGCACCGATTCTCGAAGCGCTGCAACGCGAAGGCGCCCACGACGCGCTCGAAGAATTGCACGACGTCGGACGCCTCGCCGGGAGCGAGGAGGCGCAGCGCTGGGGCGACCTCGCCGAGGCGCACCCTCCCGTCCTGCGCACCCACGACCGCTACGGCAACCGCATCGACGAGGTCGAGTACGACCCGGCCTACCACCAGCTGATGACCACCGCCGTCGAGATGGGCCTGCACGGCGCACCGTGGGCCGACCCGCACCCGCGCGCCCACCTGGTGCGGGCCGCGAAGATGGCGGTGTGGGGCCAGGTCGACGCCGGCCACGGCTGCCCGATCTCCATGACGTACGCCGTCGTCCCCGCCCTCCGGCACAACCGTGAGCTGGCGGAACGGTACGAACCGTTGCTCACCGCCCGGGTCTACGATCCGGCGCTGCACCCTCCGCTCACGAAGGCCGGGCTGATCGCCGGGATGTCGATGACGGAGAAGCAGGGCGGCTCCGACGTCCGCGCGGGCACCACCCGCGCCGTGCCGCAGTCCGACGGCAGCTACCTGCTGACCGGGCACAAGTGGTTCACGTCGGCGCCGATGTCCGATGTGTTCCTGGTGCTGACCCAGGCACCCGGCGGACTGTCGTGCTTCTTCCTGCCGAGAGTGCTGCCGGACGGGACCCGTAACCGAATGCACCTGCAGCGCCTCAAGGACAAACTCGGTAACCACTCCAACGCCAGCAGCGAGGTCGAGTACGACGAGGCCGTGGCCTGGCTCGTCGGCGAAGAAGGTCGCGGGGTTCCGACGATCATCGAAATGGTCAACATGACCCGCCTCGACTGCACGATCGGCACGGCCACCGGCATGCGGGTCGGCACCGCGCAGGCCACGCATCACGCGGTGCACCGCAGCGCGTTCGGCGCCCACCTCGTGGATCAGCCGCTGATGCGGAACGTGCTCGCCGACCTCGCCGTCGAGTCGGAGGCCGCCACGACCGTCGCACTGTGGCTGGCCGCGCTCACCGACCGGGCGACCGCGGGCGACGAGCACGCGAACACCCTCCGCCGCATCTCGCTGTCGGTCAGCAAGTATTTCGTCTGCAAACGCGGGCCGATCCATGCGGCCGAGGCCCTGGAATGCCTGGGCGGCAACGGGTACGTGGAGGAATCCCGGATGCCGCGGCTGTACCGGGAGGCGCCCCTGCTGTCGGTGTGGGAGGGCTCCGGCAACGTCGCCGCCCTGGACACCCTGCGCGCGATGGCCAAACAGCCGGAGACGCTTCAGGTGTTCTTCGACGAACTCGATGCGACCGCGGGCGCCGACGCGCGACTCGACGCCGCCGTCACAAAGCTGAAGTCCGGTTTCGGCGACGTCGGCACGCTCGAGCACCGGGCCCGGCGCGTCGTCGGCGACATGGCACTCGCCCTCCAGGGTTCGCTGCTCGTCCGCCACGGGCACCCGGCGGTGGCCGACGCGTTCTGCGTCAGCCGGCTGTCCGGCGACTGGGGCACCGTGTTCGGCACACTGCCGACCGGCGTCGACACCGCCGCCATCATCGACCGCGCCACCCCCAAGGTGGGGTCATGACCGACCACGCCGGCACCCGCCCGGCCGCCTGGCGCGACGGCTGGGACGAGGGCGCAGACTCCCTGTTCGCGAATCGCGAGCCGGATCGGGCCGACGAGCCGGAGTACCGGACCCTCACGTACGAGGTGACCGGACGCATCGCCCGGATCACGTTCGACCGGCCGGAGCGCGGCAACGCGATCACCGCCGACACCCCCCTCGAACTCGCCGCGACCGTCGAACGCGCCGACCTCGACCCCCGCGTCCACGTGATCCTGCTGTCGGGTCGGGGGAAGGGGTTCTGCGGCGGATACGACCTGGGCGTCTTCGCCGAGAACAGCGGCGGCAGCGGCGGACAGCCCGGCGCGACGACGGGCACCGTGCTCGATCCGATCGTGCAGGCGCGCAACCACGATCCGTTCACCAACTGGGATCCGATGGCCGACTACGCCATGATGAGCCGGTTCAACCGCGGCTTCGCGAGCCTGCTGCACGCGAACAAGCCGACCGTCGCGAAGATCCACGGATTCTGCGTGGCAGGCGGCACCGACATCGCGCTGTACTGCGACCAGATCGTCGCCGCGGACGACACGAAGATCGGCTATCCCCCGACCCGGGTGTGGGGTGTGCCGGCCGCCGGCATGTGGGCGCACCGCCTCGGCGACCAGCGGGCGAAACGACTCCTCCTCACCGGCGACTGCATCACCGGCCGGCAGGCGGCCGAGTGGGGGCTCGCCGTGGAGTCGGCGCCCGCGGACGAGCTCGACCGCCGCACCGAGGACCTCGTCGAGCGGATCGCGCAGATGCCGATCAACCAGCTGATGATGGTCAAACTCGCGCTGAACAGCACGCTGCTCGCGCAGGGCGTCGCCAATTCGACGATGGTGGGCACCGTCTTCGACGGCATGTCCCGGCACACCCGCGAGGGTTATGCGTTCCAACTACGCTCGGCCACCGCCGGATTCCGTGAGGCCGTCCGCGAACGCGACGAGCCGTTCGGCGACCACAAGCAGTCCCGTCCGGGACGCTGATCCACTCCGCAACCACCGGTCGCCTCACGGTTCGGTGCGCGCGGACGCGGCCGCGGCCCGTGCCATGAGCAGGTTGCGTTCACGCCGGGTCGGTGCGGTGGCCGCGGCGTCCAGATGGAGACGGGCCAGCCGCGGATCGTCCCGCACCGCGTCGAGGGCAGCGAGCGCCGCCCTCGAACACCACCCGCGCCCCGGCGCTGGTCGGCTTCAGACCCTGCCCGTCGAGCATGATCCCGGCGTTCACAAGTCCTCGTTGTACGCGCTCATCGCGGCGAGCATCGCCTCCGTCGGGGCGATCTTGTCTTCGTCGGCTCCGGCACCCTCGATCATCACCATGACATCAGCCGTGAGTACTTCTCAACCGCCGGCGGTTAACAAGTACTCACGGGGGCGATTGCAACACGATGCAACGCTTGCCGCCCAGCCCCGACCGGCGTGTGCTGTATGTCACATACCGAGCGAAGGAGAGGTACATGACACAGACGGTCCAGCCGACCGAGGTGCAGACGACCCTGACCCCCCAGGAACGCGTCGACCTGTGGTTGGCGAGCTTCGAATCCGCTCTCGCCGCACGCGACGTCGATCGCGCCGCGGGCATGTTCGCCGTCGACAGTTTCTGGCGGGACCTGGTGGCGTTCACCTGGAACCTCAAGACCGTGGAGGGTCGCGACGCCGTCGCCACCATGCTGCACGCACGCCTCGACGACACCGACCCGACGAACTTCCGCACCACCGAGACCCCCGACGAGGCCGACGGCGTCACGTCCGCGTGGATCGAATTCGAGACCGCGACGGGCCGCGGCAAGGGGCACCTGCGGCTGAAGGACGACGAGGCGTGGACGTTCCTCACCACCATGCAGGAATTGAAAGGCCACGAGGAACGCCGGGGACGGAACCGCGTCAAGGGCGCCGTCCACGGCTCCGGCGGCGACACCCAGAGCTGGGCGGAGAAGCGGGAGAGCGAGGAGCGGGAACTCGGCTACACCCGGCAGCCGTACGTTCTCGTGATCGGCGGCGGCCAGGGCGGCATCGCGCTCGGCGCGCGGCTGCGCCAACTCGGGGTGCCCGCCATCGTCGTCGACAAGAACGAACGCCCCGGCGACCAGTGGCGCAACCGCTACAAGTCGCTGTGCCTGCACGACCCGGTCTGGTACGACCACCTGCCGTACATGCCGTTCCCGGATAACTGGCCGGTGTTCGCGCCGAAGGACAAGATCGGCGACTGGCTCGAGATGTACACGAAGGTGATGGAGATTCCGTACTGGGCGTCCACCACCTGCACGTCCGCGCGGTTCGACGAAGGGACGAAGGAGTGGACCGTCGTCCTAGACCGCGACGGCGAAGAGGTGGTGCTCCACCCGAAGCAGTTGGTGCTCGCCACCGGCATGTCGGGCAAACCGAACGTTCCGACGTTCCCGGGCCAGGACGTCTTCCGCGGCGAACAGCACCACTCGAGCCGGCACCCCGGTCCGGACGCCTACGCCGGGAAGCGTGTCGTCGTCGTGGGAGCCAACAACTCGGCGCACGACATCTGCAAGGCGCTCTTCGAGACCGGCGCCGACGTGACGATGCTCCAGCGGTCGTCGACGCACATCGTGAAGTCGGATTCGCTGATGGACCTCGGCCTCGGCGACCTCTACTCGGAGCGCGCGCTCGCCGCGGGCATGACGACCGAGAAGGCCGACCTCACGTTCGCGTCGCTGCCGTACAAGATCATGCACGAGTTCCAGATCCCGATCTATCAGAAGATCGCCGAACGGGACAAAGACTTCTACGAGCGACTCGAAAAGGCCGGTTTCAAACTCGATTTCGGTGACGACGGTTCCGGTCTGTTCATGAAGTACCTGCGCCGCGGGTCCGGCTACTACATCGACGTCGGCGCGTCCGAACTCGTCGCGGACGGCAGCATCCACCTCGTGTCCGGGCAGGTCGACCACCTCAGCGAGGACGCCGTTGTTCTCACCGACGGCACCGTGTTGCCCGCCGACCTCGTCGTCTACGCCACCGGATACGGGTCGATGAACGGCTGGGCCGCCGACCTCATGGGCCAGGAAGTGGCCGACAAGGTCGGCAAGTGCTGGGGTCTCGGCTCCGACACCACCAAGGACCCCGGGCCGTGGGAGGGCGAACAGCGCAACATGTGGAAGCCCACCCAGCAGGAAGCACTGTGGTTCCACGGCGGCAACCTGCACCAGTCGCGGCACTACTCGCTGTACCTCGCCCTGCAGCTCAAGGCACGGCACGAGGAGATCCCGACACCGGTCTACGGGCTGCAGGAGGTGCATCACCTCAGCTGATCGGTCCCGACACGACGCGGGCGCCTCGCATCGTGCGGGGCGCCCGCACACTATGTGCGGCCAGACTCGGGGCGTCGCCAAATACGCTGTGCGGCGGATTCTTACCTCGCCTCGAGGACCCCGGTCATCTGTTTGACGGTCTTGGCCGCGAGGACCTCGAACGCGAGACGGGCGGCAGGGTCCGCGAAGCGCGCGAGACCGGTGAATTCGAGATGCGCGCGGTACGTGATCGACGTCGAGGCGTCGTCCACCTTCTCGAACGACAGGTCGTCCGACGTGACCGCGGCTCCGTTGCGACCCTCGAAGACGACGTGATCGGGGTCGTCGCGGGTCATGCGGTAGGTGAGTTCGGTGGTGCGCCCGAAGAACGACGACACGTTGTGCCATTCGGTGCCCACCGCCACCGGACCGGGCGTGGTCTGCTCGCACTTCTCGGTCCCGGGATCCCAGGCCGTGGTGTTCGCGAAGTCACGCAGGTATGCGACGACTTCCCCGAGCGGTGAGGCGACGGTGAACGTTCTGCTGACGTCGGCCACGCGGGCCTCCTATGCGCAGTCGCGGCAGATCAGCTGCCCGCCCTCTTCGGACGCGAGACGCGAACGATGATGGACCAGGAAGCAACTGCTGCAAGTGAATTCGTCGGCCCTCTTCGGGACGACGCGGACCGTGAGTTCCTCACCGGACAGGTCGGCGCCGGGCAGTTCGAAGGACTCCGCCGTGTCGGTCTCCTCGACGTCGACGACGGACGACTGCGAGTCGTTCCTCCGTGTCTTCAGTTCTTCGAGCGAGTCCGCGGCGAGTTCGTCGTCGACGGTAACCCGTGGTGCGTCGTAGTCGGTTGCCATGACTTCCTCCCTTTGGCTCATGTTCCCCGTGTCGTGAAATTCCACACTTGCGGGGCACGGTTGCTAGACAACGCACCGATCCCGCATTTTGTTCCCGGGCAGCCGCAGCTGCCCTGTGATTGCGGGATGCCCGTTCCGGGTACCACTCAATCAGCCGATCGGAAGGTGGTCTGTCGATGACGAGTGCACGCGACGAGCTCGGCAATCCCGTGCCCGACCCGGAGCCGGTGCCGCCGTCACCGGGCCCGGCTCCCGTGCCGCCGACGCCGACTCCGCCGCACCCGTTTCCGCCGGAGCCGGGTCCGGAACCCGCGCCTCCCGAGCCGGGACCGCAGCCGGGTCCACCGGGGCCGACGCCCCCGGGTCCGCCGATTCCCGAGCCGACTCCCCCGTACCCGCCACAGATGCACGGTCCGACCCACTCCCTGTAGGTTAGCCTCACCTACAGGGAGGTATGTGGATGCGAACGCTCAACCGTCGCAAGTTCCTGACCGTCACCGCCGGGGTCGGCATGGCCGCCGTCGCCGCAGCGTGCTCGTCCGGCACCGAAGCCGGCGCCGAAGGCGACACCCGCACGGTGACGCACAAGAAGGGAACGACCGAAGTCCCGGGCGACCCCCAGCGGATCGTCACCGTCGGCTACTCCGACCAGGACACGCTCCTCGCGTTCGGGCGCACACCGGTCGGCGTCACCGACTGGTACGGCGACTACCCGGACGCCACCTGGCCCTGGGCCCAGGACGCGCTCGGCGGTGCGCACCCCGCAGTCTTCAACCGCGGACAATTCACCGGGGAGGCGAACTTCGCGTACGAGGAGATCGCGAAACTCGGCCCCGACCTGATCCTCGCGCTGTACATCGACGTCGACGACGACGCGTATCAGCGACTCTCGGCCATCGCGCCCACCGTGACGACATCTCCGGACTACCCCGATTTCGGCATGCCGTGGCAGGACGCCGTCCGCATCGTCGGCACCACCCTCGGCGAGGACCGGAAGGCGGATCAACTCGTCGCCGACGTCGACGACCTGGTCGCGCAGCAGCGCGCCGCCCACCCCGAATTCGAGGGCAAGACGGTCGCGGTGGCCGAACTGGGCGACGCCGGCTCGTTCTACGTCCGCTCCCCGAACGACCCGCGGTCACGCCTGATGACGTCGCTCGGGTTCGTCGTCCCGGAGCAGATCACGCAGCTCGCGGGCGACCAGGACGCGTTCACCATCAGCAAGGAACAGCTGAACATCCTCGACGTCGACGTCCTCGTCTGGAACGTGGGCAGCAGCCCCGGCGCCGAAGCGCAGATCACCGCGGACCCCGTCTATCAGTCGCTGCCGGTGGCGAAGGCCGGACGGGCCGTGTTCGTCGACGACCCCACCGTCTCCGGCGCGCTCACCTGGGGCACCGTCCTCAGCCTTCCCTACGCCGTCGACGCCCTCGTGCCGAAACTCGCGGAGGCCGCCGCCAAACCGGCCTGACCGTTCACTCCGACTCGTCTTCGAGCCGGGTGAGCGCGACCAGCGTCCGGACCCCGTGCACCATGGCGCGTTCGTCGAGGTTGAACCCCGGCTGGTGCAGCTCCTGGGGTGTGCCGATGCCGTCCCACACCCCGAGCCTGGCCATCGCGCCCGGAACCTTCTCGAGGTACCAGGCGAAATCCTCGCCGCCGCTGGACTGATGCGCCTCGCCCAGGTGATCGAAACCGACGACCGATTCGATCGCCTCCCGCAGATCGGCGGTGCAGTCGGGATCGTTGACGACGGGCGGGACACCCTGCCGGTAGGAGAGTTCGTACCGCACGTTGTACGGGGCGAGCAGGTGGCAGATCGCGTCCGTGACCAGCGGTTCGAGCGAGGCCCACGTC
This sequence comes from Rhodococcus sp. NPDC057014, assembly GCF_042673295.1. NCBI lineage: Bacteria > Bacillati > Actinomycetota > Actinomycetes > Mycobacteriales > Nocardiaceae > Rhodococcus > Rhodococcus sp. NPDC057014. Next base: position 65,103 of record NZ_JBHUSF010000009.1, on the reverse strand, counting down.
TCGCGGGACGCGCTGCGGAGGGTCCCGACCAGTTCACCCGACTCGGGCACGGAGTTCGCGACCTGCCCGGCGGCCACCTTGCCCCAGGTGAGGACGGTCGCGGTGCGGGCGTCGATGCGGCGGTCGAGCACGGACGCGAGCCCGGTCACCAGGACGGCGGCGGCGTGGATCAGATCGCCGGTCAGGTGCGGTCGCGCGGTGTGCCCGCCCGACGACCACAACCGCACGGTGACGGAGTCGTTGGACGAGGTGATCGGCCCGGTCCGGGTGGCGAGCTTGCCGACTTCGAGGTGCGGGTCACAGTGCAGTGCGAAGATCTTCGACACCCCGTCGAGAGCGCCCGCGGCGATCGTGTCGACGGAGCCGCCGGGTGTCGTCTCCTCGGCGGGCTGGAAGATGAGCCGGACCCGGGTCGGCGGCGGGTACTTCACGAGGACCGACGCCGCCCCCATCAGCATCGTGGTGTGGGCGTCGTGACCGCAGGCGTGCGACACCCCGGGGACCGTCGACTCGAACGGCAGGCCCGTCGTCTCGGCGACCGGCAGTGCGTCGAGGTCGGCGCGCAGTGCGACGCACTCACCCGTCTCCGGGCCGAGGTCGCACCACAGGCCGGTGCCGCCGGGCAACACGACGGGTTCGAGGCCGAGACCCATGAGGTGATTGCGCACGATTCCGGTGGTCCGGCGTTCCTCGAACGACAGCTCCGGATGCGCGTGCAGATCCCGGCGCCACTCGATCAGCTTCTTCTCGTCGAGCTCCGTCGACTCCGTCCACGTCATGTCGGCGGTGTCGGCGCGATCCCACAGCCTGGCGCTCCAGTACCGCCGGGTCCGGCGAGCACCGATCGAGGTCGGGTCCGTCCGAAGCGGCGCGGGCGGGACCTCCACCTCCGGGAGGTGTTCGGTGCGGCCCGCCGTCTCCGCGAGCAGCAGGTCGACGACGTCGGTGAGCCGGCCCCGGCGAGCGAGCGCGTGCCGCTGCCGGGCCGCGGAACTCCCGTGGGCGGACGCCTCCGCGGACAACTCCAGCACGGTGTCCCAGTCGCCTGCCTGCTCGAGCTGCGGTCGCAGCGAGTTCACGAAGTCGCCGACGAGGTCCGACGCGGGACGCGCCTGCGGAAACCGCACGTCGACCAACTCCCCCTCCAACCCCGACCGCGCCGCCCGCCACAACGCCGCCCGCGTCAGGGTCGGGACCACCTCGACGCCCTTCGTCCCGGCGCGCAGACCCTCCACCTCGCGTTCGACGAGCGCCCGGAACAGGGCGGCGACGAGCACGACCGTGTCCAGCCGCGGGCAGCTGTCGCACACCCGCAATTCCAGGGTCGGAAGCTTCACCGACGGCCGGACGTCGAAATACGCCATGCCGGGGTCGCTGATCACCCCGCTCGCGACCAGGTCGTCGATCAGGGCGCCGTATTCGACGGCCGAGGAGACCGGCGCGGCCGGACCGGTGCTCGGCCAGCGCAACCACAGAAGCGTCCGCGCGCTGGCATAGCCGGTGTCGGCCCCGTCCGACCGGAACGGCGAACTCGCGCTGAGCGCCAGGAGGACGGGCATGTGCGGAGCGACGCGGTGCGCGACCTGCACGGCCTCGTCACGGTCGGGCAGGTCGACGTGAACCTGGGTGCCGCAGATCAGCTGCTCGCGGGCGAGCACCTGATAGTCCGCGAGCATCCGCCGGTAGCGCTGCGTCCCCGTCACGTGCATCTCGGCGGGCAACGACAGCGGCATCGAGCCCGCGGCCGCGACCCCGATCCCGAGCCCCTCGGCCGCGTCGATCAGCACCGTCCGGTGCCGCTCCAGATCGCTCCGCAGGCCGTCGAGGTCGGCGTACACACCGCTGTTGACCTCGACGACACACTGCTGGAGTTCGTCGACGAACACGTCGTCGGGAAGTCGTGCCAGTAATTCCGGCGCGCGGGTGGTCAGGCGCCGGGTCTTGCGATCGATGAGATGGAATTCCTCTTCGACCCCCACTTTCCGTGGGTCGCTGGCGAGCACGATGGGCCTCTATTTCCCTGGGTCACCCTCGGAATGGTCGAAGAACGCCCAGGTGCCGTCCGGGAAATCGTTCACATCGCTGTTCGCCATGGTCGATGGGTTCCCCGCCGGTGGAGGTCTGAACCATCGGATGGATTATCCCGTCCCGTCACCCATCACCGCGCCCTCGCGCCGCGGGTCCGCGCCGCCGACCCACCCCGAGTCTTGACGCTGCAGCGCACTGAGCCCACTGGACTGCGGTGCGACCGACACCTGGTGACCCATCGCCCGCAGCTGCACGATCAACGGGTCGGCGGCACCGTCGTCGACCGCGTCGATGTTCGGATGCTCTCCGCCGACGCCGGTGACCGGGGTGTTGGCCGCCCCGAAGTCGACCGCCGACACGGCCTGCTGCGGGTTCAGGCCCCAATCCAGCATCCCCACGAGCGTTTTCACGACGAACTGGATGATCACCGAACCGCCCGGCGAGCCGGTCGCGAACTGGACGTCGCCGCGTGAGCCGTCACTGCCGCGGTCGAAGACGAGTGTCGGCGCCATCGAACTCCGCGGCCGCTTCCCCGGTTCGACGCGGTTGGCGAGGGGCGCCCCGTCGGGTCCGACGGGCTGGGCCGAGAAGTCGGTGAGCTGATTGTTGAGCACGAAGCCGTCCGTCATGTGGAACGAGCCGAACGCCGATTCCACCGTCGTCGTCATCGATGCGACGTTGCCGTACCGGTCGGCGATCGAGATGTGGCTGGTGCCGTGTTCCTTGTCCTGCGGTTGCACACCGAGCGGAACGGGCCCGAAGTTGCCGGGTTGCGCGGTGCCCATGCTCCTGCCCGGGTCGATGAGGCCGGCCCGCTGCTTCAGGTAGTCCTCGTTCAGCAGTGTGTCGAGGGAATTGCCGGGCAGCGGAACGAAATCGGAGTCCGCGACGTATTTGTCCCGGTCGGCGTACGCCAGGCGCTCGGCCTCGGAGATGAGGTGCACGGCCTCCGCCGTCGGCTTTCCGCCGTTGTCGTCGAGGTTCGTCGGCCCGTACTGCGACAGGTCGAAGTTCTCCAGGATGCCGAGCGTCGCCGCGACCGCGGTGCCGCCGGACGACGGGTTCGGCATGCCACAGATCTCGTGGTCGCGGTACGGCGTGCACAGCGGTGTCCGCTTCTTCGCCTGGTAGTTGGCGAGGTCGTCGAGAGTCATCTGGCCGGGGGTGCGGCCGCCCGACGCCGTCGCCGTCGCATCGACGATGCCCTGCGCGATCGCCCCGGTGTAGAAGGCGTCGGCGCCGCCCGCGGCGATCGCTCCGAGCGTCTTGGCCATGGCCGGGTTCGTCAGTTTCGTCCCGGCCGGCTTCGGGCTGCCGTCGGGGTTCAGGAAGTACGCCTTCGACGCCTCGTCGACGGCCAGGTCGGGCGCGGACGCGGCGATCTGCCCGGCCATCCGCGGGCTGATCTCGAGACCCTGGTCGGCGAGGGAGATGGCCGGGTCGAACAGCTCCCGCCACGCGTCCCGCCCGTGGTCGCGGTGCGCCATCTCGAGCATCCGCACCACGCCGGGCACGCCGATCGACCGTCCGCTCGCGCGGGCGTCGGGCCTGGGCTCGGTGCGGTCGGTGTCGCTGATCCAGCGGAGGTAGTTCTCCGTCGCGGCCATCGGCGCGACCTCCCGCCCGTCGTACGCCTCGACACTGTTCTGCCCGGCGTCGTAATAGAGCAGGAACGCGCCGCCGCCGATTCCGGAGGACTGCGGTTCGACGAGACCGAGAACGGTCTGGGCCACGATCAGCGCGTCGGCGGCCGTCCCGCCGTCCCGCAGCACCTCGCACGCGGCCTGCGTCGACACCGGATTGGCGGTGGAGACCGCGTACGACGCGGTGGTCACGGGCGTCATCCCGGAGCGGTACACGGTGGCGATCTCGGGGTTGGTCGCGAGGTTCTGGGTGGTCGGCGCCGGGCCGGGCGGTGGCGGCGCCTTGGAGACCGGGGTGCCGTTCGGAACGTCCGCGCACGTGGGCGCCGGATCGCTCTGCGGTTCCTCGTCCGACGAGCACGCCGCCAGCACCCCGACGCAGAGAGCCGCGGCCAACGAGGCCCGAAATACTGTTCCGATTCCCGTCACAGGACCCATCACCGAACCCTAACAGCGGGAATCCGGCGACGACCGGCTAAAGGCGAGGTCCGAAGTGCCGGGTGAGGATTCGGTACCCGAGCTCGTGCAGATGATGGTGCTCGGGCCACCGGTCGCGGGTCCACGCCGGGTCGGTGTGGGCGGCCGTGATCGCGGCGGTCGTGGATGCGTGCAGATCGAACTCGAGGTCCCGGCAGAGTTCGGCGACGGCACCCGGTTCCCGGGCGTCGCCGAGCCGCCCGATCGTCGCGGCCACCTGCCCGTCCGCATCGCTCAGGATCCGCCGGTACGAACCGGGGAGCACCGTCCACAACACCACCAGCGCCACCGCGACACCGAGCACGGTCTCGACGAGCCGGTCGCGGGACACCGTCATCAGGTCCACGTGCGTGCCGCCGCTGCCGAGCACCAGGGCGAGTGGGGTGATGAACACCATCGCCAACCCGTAATTGCGGACGAGGAACGCCTCGATCCCCGCCATCAGACCCGCCACCACGAGGACCAGCACCGCCGCGGGCAGGTCCAGCGACGACAGCACGGCGAGCACGACCAGTCCGAGCACCGTTCCGAAGAACCGGTGCAGCCCGCGGTACGTCCCCAGCACCCGGTCCGGTCCCTGGTGCAGGATCATCGCCGCGGTGATCACCGCCCAGTCCGGTCTGCCGACACCGAACGCCAGCGCCAGCAGACCAGCCGCGGGGCACGCGACCAGCAGTCGCGCGACGATCGTCCAGGACCGGCCCCGCAGATGCGACGCCCGGCGGAGCCGGTAGCGGATCGACGGCCGCGGCAGCGGGACCTGCGGCCGCAGGTCGTCGACGTCCGAGGCGTGGTCCGCGTCGACACCAGCCACCGTCGCCGCACACCGCAGGTGCGCCGCACGCAACGTGCGGGTCAGCGGATGGTCACGGCCGACGAGGGCGGCGTCGTGGAGGCATTGCCAGGCGGCGTGCAGCGACCGCACCGCGTCCCGCCGGGAACCGGGCGACGACGGGTCGGAGAGTGCGGTGTCGACTGCGGCGACCGCGCCCGCGACCGCGGCACGCTCGGGGGTGCGGGGACGAACGATCAGCCCCGACATCGACACGAGCAACGCCGACACCGCCCCGGCCGCCGCCCAGGCCATCACCTCCGCCACGGAGACACCGAGCGCGGGCAGCGCTGACGAGATCTCCACGGTGAGCAGCGGAAGGAAGGCGCCCGGCGCACCGAGTCGCAGTCCGTCGACGACGAAGGCGCAGACCGCGACGACGAGGGTCATCGTGAGGACGAGCGCCATCCCCCACAACGCGGACCCGCCCGCCACCGTCACGTCGTGCACGAGTGCGCCGACCGCAGCGCCCACCCCGGCCAGAAGCACCATCACGGCGGCGGCGATCGACACCACCCGCCACCGCACCCGGTACGCCCGGCCCTCGCCGTAGACGACGGCGAACGCACCCAGAGTGGCGGTCGCCGCGACAGCCGAATGTCCGAGGGCGACCCCCGCCAGCGCGGGCAGGCCCACGGCCACGCCGGCACGGACCACGCCCGGCCAGCGTCGACCCAGCTTGGGCACCCCGAGAAGCAACGACCGTGCCGGGGCCGGCGCAGGGATCGGCGCACCGTGATCCCGCGACCCGGTTCCCTGATCCTGCGCACCTACCGACACGACCACTCACCCTACGAGCGGTCGCGTCACTCGAAACAGTCGATGAGGTGCATCTCACGTGCGGTGCGCGGCTCCGATCAGGTGTGCGGGCGGTGGAGCGGGCGCCCGTACTCGGCGGCGAGCAGGCCGAGGGCGGCGGCGCCGGCGAGCAACCCGAAGTCGCGCAGTGCGACGTCGTAGTAGCCGGACAGCGTCAGCAGGTTGACGATGATCCCGGCCAGCCAGGCCACGACGACCCAGGCGCCGATCCGCGGTGCCACCGCGACGAGGATTCCGGCGATCACTTCGATCACGCCGACGGCGTACATGCCCTGCTGCGCGGTTCCCGGCAGGATGTCGTCGATCCACGGCGCCAGGTACTTCGGCCAGTCGGTGAGCCAGTTCGTGAACTTGTCGAGCCCGAACAGGATCGGTGCCACCGTGAAGACCGTGCGCAGCAGGAGAAAGGCCTGGTAGCCGGGGTCGGACAGGGTGTGCGAACCGTGGCTGACCTGGTGGGGTGTGTTGGTAGCCATGATGACTCCTTCTAAAAACGATATTCTTTGACTATAGAATTGGCCGCTCGATTTAGTCAACGATTCTCGGTTTTACAATGGGCTCATGGATGCCACACCACGCTCGGACGTCTCCGCCGTCTCCGCCCTCGGCGAGCCGGTCCGCAGGCAGGTGTACGACCACGTGCGCACGCAGCCGTCGCCGGTCAGCCGCGACGACGTCGCCGAAGCGCTGGGTCTCGCCCGCTCGACGTCCGCGTTCCATCTCGAGAAGCTGGCCGACGAGGGGCTGCTGGCGGTCGAGTTCGCGCGGCGCGGCGGGCGCTCGGGGCCGGGCGCGGGACGGCCCGCCAAACTCTACCGGCGGTCCGAGCGCGAATTCTCGGTGCATCTTCCCGAACGTGCGTACGCACTGGCCGGTGAGTTGCTCGCGCGGGCGATCGAAGACGCCGAGGCGACCGGTGCCTCACCGCGCGACGCCCTGGCCGCGCGGGCGCACGACTTCGGTCGCGGCCTCGGCGCCGACATCGGCTGCTCGGACGACGACCTGGTGGCGGCGCTCGCGGGGTGCGGGTACGAACCGCGCAGCGGCGATGCGGCCATCGTGCTGCTCAACTGCCCGTTCCATGCGCTCGCCCGGCAGCACACCGACATGGTGTGCGGGATGAACCTCGCACTGCTGTCCGGACTGCTCGACGGTGCGGGCTGCGAGGACCGCCGCGCCACGCTCGCCCCCGCCGAGGGGTACTGCTGCGTGCGGATCGACTCCCCACGTGAGTGACAAGGTGTGCCCGGGGACGCTTTGCCACTCACGTGGGGGTGGCCGCTCACCTGGGGGTGGTGCCGACGACGACGGTGGCATCCACCTCGTCGGACGTCTCGATCCGGGTGCTGAGCCCAGCCGCCGCGAACGCCTCGGCGGTGAACGGGGCCTGACTCGCGCTGGTCTCGATCAGCAGATGGCCACCCGGCGCGAGCCAGTCGCGCGCCCCGGCGGTCACACGCCGCTGGATGTCGAGCCCGTCGGCGCCGCCGTCGAGTGAGACCCGCGGCTCGTGGCACCGCGCCTCCGGCGGCATCAACCTGATCGCATCGGTGGGCACATACGGGGCATTCGCGACCAGGACGTCGATGCGTCCCCTCAGCGCGGTGGGCAGCGGCGTGTACAGGTCGCCCTCGAACACCCGGGCCGATTCGGCGAGGTTGCGCCGCGCGCACCGGACCGCGGCGCGGTCGATGTCCACCGCATACAACTCGATGCCGTCGAGGGTGTCGGCGAGCGCGGCACCCACCGCCCCCGAACCGCAGCACAGGTCGACGACGACAGCGTGCGGGCACGCGAGGGCCGCCGCCTGCTCGACGAGGAACGCGGTGCGCCGCCGCGGCACGAATACCCGCGGATCGACCTCGATCCGGAGCCCGCAGAATTCGGCCCAGCCGAGGACGTGTTCGAGGGGGACGCCTGCGACGCGGCGGTCCAGCATCGAGGCGAGTTCGTCCGACGTCCGTGCGGCGGAGACGATCAGGCGCGCCTCGTCCTCGGCGAACACACAGCCGGCGGCGCGCAACCTCGTGACGAGGACGAATTCGAGGGACGGTGAGAGAGACACTGACATGGGAGGGCCTTACGGATCCTGCTCGGAGTCGCCACACTACCGACGGCGATGGCCGCCGGAAGCCGAACAGCCGGAATCGGCATACACCGGAGCGCCGGTGGGTATCCCCTGGGCGTGCCGGCCTGACCAGGTGGATCGGTCGTCGGCGAAGCTCAGACCGCTCCTTCCGCATCGTGACCGCGGATACAATCGAGGTTTCCGCGCTACGTACGGCGGATCTCGGATAGGACCTCGATATGGCCGATCAGGCGAAGCTCCTCGACTATCTGAAACGAGTCACCGCGGACCTCTATCAGGCGCGGGAGAAGCTCCGTGAGGTCGAGGGCGTCAGCCGCGAACCGATCGCCGTCATCGGCATGGGCTGCCGGTTCCCCGGCGGTGTGCGGTCGCCGCGGGACCTGTGGCGGCTGGTCGAGTCCGGCGCGGACACCGTCGCCGGGTTCCCCGAGGACCGCGGCTGGGGCCTGGCGGATCTCTACGACCCGAAGGCCGAGCAGGCCGGTAAGACGTACACGGTGCAGGGCAGTTTCCTCGACGACCCCGCCGGGTTCGACCCGGAGGTGTTCGGCATCTCGCCGCGCGAGGCGCTGGCGATGGATCCGCAGCAGCGGCTTCTCCTCGAGACGAGCTGGGAGACGTTCGAGGACGCCGGCATCGACCCGCGGTCGGTGCACGGCCGGCAGGTCGGCGTCTTCACCGGGCTGTCCGGCATCGATTACGCGGCGCGGGCGGGCGGGATGCCGCCCGAGGATCTGGAGGGTTACTTCATCACCGGCAACGCGATGAGCGTCGCGTCCGGCCGGGTGGCGTACAGCTTCGGATTGAACGGTCCCGCGATCACGGTGGACACCGCGTGCTCGTCGTCGTTGGTGTCCATCCACCTCGCCATGCAGGCGCTGCGCAGCGGCGAGTGCGAGCTGGCGCTGGCGGGCGGGGCGACGGTCATGGCGACCCCCGCGGTGTTCGTGGAGTTCAGCCGCCAGCGCGGACTGGCCCGCGACGGGCGGTGCAAGGCGTTCTCCGCCGCAGCGGACGGCACGGCCTGGGGTGAGGGTGCGGGGATGGTCGCGCTGGAACGACTGTCCGACGCGGAACGCAAGGGTCGCCGGATCCTGGCCGTCATCCGCGGCAGCGCGGTGAATCAGGACGGCGCAAGCAACGGACTGACGGCGCCGAACCGGCAGGCGCAGGAGCGGGTGATCGCGCAGGCGCTGGCCAATGCGGGGCTCGGCCCCGGCGACGTCGACGTGGTCGAGGCGCACGGCACGGGCACGAAGCTGGGGGATCCGATCGAGGCGTCCGCCCTCCTGGCCGGTTACGGCCGCGAGCGCCCCGCCGACCGGCCGCTGTGGCTCGGCTCGGTGAAGTCGAATCTCGGGCACACCCAGGCGGCTGCGGGCGTCGCCGGGGTGATGAAGATGATCATGGCGATGCGGCACGGTGTCCTGCCGAAGACGCTGCACGTGGACCGGCCGACCCCGCACGTCGACTGGTCCGCCGGTGCGGTGTCGCTGCTCACCGAGAACCGGGAGTGGCCGGAATCCGACCGTCCGCGCCGGGCCGCGGTCTCGTCGTTCGGCATCAGCGGCACCAACGCGCACGTCGTGCTGGAAGAGGCGCCGCCGGTCGAGCCGTCGGACGGCGAACCGCCGCGTCCCGCTGACGAAGTCGTCGCCTGGTTCGTGTCGGGACACACCGAGCCCGCCCTGCGCGCGCAGGCCGAGCGGTTACGCGAGTACGTCAGCGGCCACCCCGACCTGACGCCCGCCGCGGTGGCCGGCACCCTGCTGGGTTCCCGGGCCACGTTCGATCACCGCGCCGCCGTGATCGGCACGCAGCCCCACGCCCTGCTGAACGGCCTCGACGCGCTCAGCCGCGGCGCGCCCAGCGCCGACGTGATCACCGGCGTGGCGCTGGAGGCCGGTGACCGGCCGGTGTTCGTCTTCCCGGGCCAGGGATCGCAGTGGGTGGGCATGGCCACCGAACTGCTGGACACGTCACCGGTGTTCGCCGACACGGTGCGGGAGTGCGCCGAAGCGCTGGCTCCGTACACGAATTTCTCGCTGCTGGACGTGCTGCGCGACCGCGATCCCGCCGCGCTCGACCGGGTCGACGTGGTGCAACCGGCACTGTTCGCGATGATGGTCGGGCTCGCCGGGCTGTGGCGTTCCCACGGCGTGGAACCCGCGGCGGTCGTCGGGCATTCGCAGGGCGAGATCGCGGCCGCGTATGTGTCGGGGGCGCTGAGTCTTTCCGACGCGGCGCTCGTCGTGGCGGCCCGCAGCCGGGTGATCGGCGCGTCGGCCCGGCGGGGCGGCGGGATGGCGTCGGTGACGCTGCCCGCGGACCTCGTGCGGGAGAAGATTCAGCCCTGGGCAGGGGCCGTCGAGGTCGCGGCGATGAACGGTCCGTCCGCAACGGTGATCTCCGGCCCCGTCGACGCCCTCGACCTGCTGATCGCACAGTTGCAGGGCGACGGCGTCCAGGCCAGGCGGATCGCGGTGGAGTACGCGTCGCACTGCGCGGACGTGTCCGTGCTGAGGGAGCCGATTCTCGACGTCCTCGCGTCGATCACCCCCCGCCGCTCGCGGATTCCGTTCTACTCGTCGGTGACCGGTGGCGTGCTGGACGGCACCGCACTGGACGCCGACTACTGGTACCGCAATCTGCGACGGACCGTCCGGTTCGAGCAGGCGACGAGATCACTGGCAGCGGACGGCTACCGGTTGTTCGTCGAGTCGTGCAGCCACCCCGTTCTCACGGTGGCGTTGCAGGAAACGCTCGACGCGGCGGGCGTCGCCGGCCGCGCCGTCGGCACCATCCGCCGCGACCGCGCGGGGCTGCGGCAGTTCACCGCCGCGCTCGCCGAGGCGCAGGTCCACGGACTGCACGTCGAGTGGGACCGGGTGGGCTGGGCCCGGCACGACGACCGGCAGCAGTGGGTGGACCTTCCCACATACGCCTTCCAGCATCGCCGCTACTGGCTGGAGAGCCCGGTTCCGCAGGGCGATTTCGCGTCCACGGGCATGGAGTCGGGCGGGCACCCGATGCTCGCGGCATCGGTCGAACTCGGCGACGGCCGGGGCGCCGTGTTCACGGGTCTGCTGTCGCCGCAACGCCTTCCCTGGCTGAGCGATCACGGCGTCGAGGGCACCGTCATCCTGCCGGGGACGGCGTTCGTGGAACTCGCCCTGCACGCGGGGAACCGCGTCGGGTGCGGCCGGCTCGAGGAACTCGCCATCGAGGCTCCCCTGGTGATTCCCGCCGAGGGCGAGGTGGCGTTGCAGGTGAGCGTGCTCTCCGACGGCGAGGCGGGCCGATCCACGGTGTCGGTGCACTCCCGGCCCGCGGACGCCGCGCCGGACACGCCGTGGACCCGGCACGCCACCGGCACACTCACGGTCGCCGTCGACACCGCCGGCTCCCTCGAACAGCAGTGGCCGCCCGCCGACGTCACGCCGATCGACGTGCGGGGCCTGTACGACGTGCTCGACGACGCCGGCTACGAGTACGGCCCGGTGTTCCGCGGCCTGAAGGCGGCGTGGCGCCGCGGCGACGACCTGTACGGCGAGGTCCGGCTGAGCGGAGAGGACCCGGCCGCCGCAGTCGCGGGGTACGGGATCCATCCGGCGGTGCTCGACGCGGCGCTGCACCTGATCGCGCTCGGAGCCGCGGACACCGGCATCCGGCTGCCGTTCGCCTGGGACAGGGTGCAGCTGCACGCCGTCGGCGCCACCGCCCTGCGCGTGCACGTCACCATGATCGGGCCCGAGCGTTACCGGGTCTCCGCGTCCGACGCGGCGGGCAGACCGGTGTTGACCGCCGAGTCGCTGGCGCTGCGGCCGCTCGGCGACGCGGGCGTGCCTGCCGCCCGGGTCCGCGACAGCCTGTACCGGGTGGAGTGGATGCCGGTGGGTGCGTCGAGCACGTCTGCCGCGGACCTGATGCCGCTCGACGAGGCGCTGGCGGGCGGTGACCCGGACGGTCGCGTGCTGTGGCTCGACCGTGCGCCGGGCGACGAGCCGGACGTGCCGGCCCGGTCGCACGCCGCGGCGGAGTCGACGCTGCGGGCGGTCCGGTCCTGGCTCGGCGACGACCGCCTGGCCGAGACCCGGCTGCTGGTGACGACGCGGCTCGCGGTGGCGGTCCGGGACGACGACCCGGTCGACGACGTGTCCGCGGCGCCCGCGTGGGGGCTGATCGGCGCGGTGCAGAACGAGCACCCGGACCGCATCACCCTCGTCGACCTGGACGCGGCGGCCGGTGAACGGTCCGATCCCGCGCTGCTGTCCATGGCGTTGGCCTGCAACGAACCTCAGCTGGCCGTCCGGGACGGGGTGCTGCTGGCGCCGATGCTCGCCGCGGTGACGCCCGCGACGGCCGCGCCCGACGAGGGCCCCGCCACGTTCGGCTCGGACGGCACCGTCCTGATCACCGGCGGCACCGGCACCATCGGCAGGCTGATCGCCCGGCATCTCGTCGCGCAGCACGGGGTGCGGCGCGTGGTGCTGACCGGGCGGCGCGCGCTCGACGCCGAGGCGGCGGACGAACTGCGGGCCGAGTTCGCCGAGTCGGGAACGGAAGTCGACGCTGTCGCCTGCGACGTGGCCGACCGCGACGCGGTGGCCGCGCTGCTCGACGGCATTCCCGACCTGTCCGGTGTGATCCACGCGGCCGGCGTGCTCGAGGACGCCACCGCCGCCACGCTGAGCGCGGAGCAGTTGCACGCGGTTCTCCGCCCGAAGGTGGACGGCGCCTGGAATCTGCACGACCTCACGCGGGACCGTGACCTGTCGGCGTTCGTGCTGTTCTCCTCGGCGGCGGGTGTGCTCGGCGGCGCGGGACAGGCGAATTATGCGGCGGCGAACGTCTTCCTCGACGCGCTCGCCCAGCACCGCCGCGCCCGCGGGCTGCCCGCGACGTCCATGGCGTGGGGGCTGTGGGACCGGCCCAGCGGGATGACGTCCCATCTGAATGCGGCCGATCTGGACCGGTTGCAGCGCAACGGCATCGACACCATCAGCCCGGAGGCGGGGCTCGCGCTGTTCGATGCCGCACTCGCCGTGAACCGGCCGTTGATCGTGCCGGTCCGGCTGTCGACGCGAGCGTCCCGCTCCGAGGGCGAGTCGCTGCCTCCGATCCTGCGCCGGGTGCTCGGGGTTCGTCGTCGCCGCGCCGCTGCCGCCGATTCCCCGACCGGACTGGCCGAGGAGTTGCGCGCGCTGGACCCGGGAGAGCGGCACAGCCGGGTGCTCGACATCGTCACCACCCACGTGGCGGCCGTGCTCGGTCACGAAGGTAAGGAGGCGATCGACCCGGAACGTGCGTTCAAGCAACTCGGTTTCGACTCGCTGACCGCGGTGCAACTGCGCAATCAGCTGACGACCGCCACCGGTGTGCGACTGGCCGCGACGGTGGTGTTCGACCATCCCACCGCGGACGCGCTCACCCGGGAACTGGTGTCCCGACTGCTCGGGGACGAGGCGGCTCCGCAGCCGGCGGGCCCGACGCGGGCCCGGCGGGACGACGACCCGATCGTGATCGTCGGGATGGCGTGCCGCTACCCGGGCAAGGTGTACAGCCCGGAGGACCTGTGGCGGCTCGTCCACGACGGTCGCAACGCGGTGGGCGCGTATCCGCACAACCGGGGCTGGAATCTCGACGAGGTGTACGACCCCGACCCGAACCGGCCCGGCACCACGTACATGAAGGAGGGTGGGTTCCTCTACGACGCAGACGAATTCGATGCCGCGTTCTTCGGTATCAGCCCCCGCGAGGCGATCGCGATGGACCCGCAGCACCGGCTGCTGCTCGAAAGCGCGTGGGAAGCGTTGGAACAGGCCGGGATCCAGCCGACCGCACCCGGGCTCACCGACACCGGTGTGTTCGTCGGGCTGATGGGCGGCGACTACGGCTTCCACCTGATGACGCAGCGCAACGTCGACGCCGAGGGCTATCTGATGACGGGGACCAGCAACAGCGTCGCGTCCGGCCGGATCTCCTACACGCTCGGCTTCACCGGTCCCGCGGTCACCGTGGACACGGCGTGCTCGTCGTCGCTGGTGGCGATGCATCTCGCGGCGCGGGCACTGCGCGACGGTGAATGCACGCTGGCGCTGGCCGGCGGCGCGACGGTGATGGCCACACCCGGTGTGCTGGTCGAGTTCAGCCGCCAGCGCGGGCTCGCCTCCGACGGGCGCTGCAAGCCGTTCTCCGACCGGGCCGACGGCACCGGCCTCAGCGAGGGCGCGGGAATGGTGGTGCTGGAACGGCTCAGCGACGCCCGGCGCAACGGGCACCGGGTGCTGGCGATCGTCCGCGGATCCGCGGTCAACCAGGACGGGGCGTCCAACGGGTTGACCGCCCCGAACGGGCCGTCCCAGGAACGCGTCATCCGCCAGGCTCTGGCCGACGCCGCGCTCGGCCCCACCGACATCGACGCCGTGGAGGCACACGGCACCGGCACCACGCTCGGCGACCCGATCGAGGCGCAGGCGCTGCTCGCCGCGTACGGGCAGGGCCGGGAGGGCCGGCCACTGTGGCTCGGTTCCGTCAAGTCGAACATCGGCCATTCCCAGGCGGCGGCGGGCGTCGCCGGCGTGATCAAGATGGTGATGGCGATGCGGCACGGGGTGCTGCCCCCGAGCCTGCACGGCGACGTCCCCACCCGGCACGTCGACTGGACCGCGGGCGAGGTGTCGCTGCTCGGCGAATCGGTTGCGTGGCCGGACACCGGGCGGCCCCGGCGGGCGGCCGTGTCGTCGTTCGGGATCAGCGGCACCAACTCGCACATGATCCTCGAGCAGCCACCCGAGGACGCGGTAGCGGAGGCCTCGCCGTCGTCGTCGCCACTGGTGTGGGTGCTCTCCGGAAAGACCGGCGACGCGTTGCGCGCGCAGGCCACCCGGTTGGCGGAATTCCTCGACACGACCGAGACCGAACTTCCGGACCCGGCCGACCTCGCCTATTCGCTGGCCACCACCCGATCCGGTTTCACGCATCGCGCCGCGGTGCTCGGGGAAACGCTGGACGACCTGCGCGACGGACTGGCTCGCATCGTCACGGAACGTCCCGGCGGCAACGTCGTCACCGGGACGAGCGCCCGCGGCAAGACTGCGTTCATGTTCACCGGCCAGGGCGCGCAGCGCATCGGCATGGGCCGCGGTCTCTACGACGCCTACCCGGTGTTCGCGACGGCGCTGGACGAGGTCTGCGCCGTCCTCGACGAGCACGTGGAAACCCCGGTGCGGCAGGTGATCTGGGACGAGGACGACGGCGCGAAGCTCGACAGCACCGAATACACCCAGCCCGCCCTGTTCGCGATCGAGGTCGCGCTGTACCGGCTGCTGCGGGAGTGGGGCATCACCCCCGACTACCTGATCGGCCATTCGATCGGCGAGATCACCGCGGCCCACGTCGCGGGCGTGTTCAGCCTGCCCGATGCGGCTGCCCTGGTCGGTGACCGGGGACGGTTGATGCAGTCCACCAAGCCGGGTCTGATGATCGCCGTCCGGGCACGCGAGGAGGACATCCTGCCGCGGATCGACGGCCGCGTCGATCTCGCGGCCGTCAACGGCGCCGAATCCGTGGTCCTCGCCGGCGGCGAACGCGACGTGCACGCCGTCGCCGCCGAACTGTCCGCCGCCGGACTGAAGACCACGAGCCTGCGGGTCGAGCGGGCCTTCCACTCGACCCTGATGGATCCGATCCTCGACCAGTTCACCGCCGTGCTGTCCAAGCTGACGGCGCAGCCGCCGAAGATCCCGGTCGTCTCCAACGTCACCGGACGCGTCGCCACCGCCGACGAACTCGTGTCGCCGGAGTACTGGACCCGGCACATCCGGCAGACGGTGCGGTTCCACGACGGTGTTCGCGCCCTCGACGAACTCGGTGTCACCCGCCTCGTCGAAGTCGGTCCCGGCGCGACCCTGGCGGCACTCGCCGCCGAGGTCGTCCCGAACACGATCGCCACGCTGCCCGGGCACGAGAACGAACCCCACGGGATCATCGCGGCGGTCGCCGCCGCGTACGTGCAGGGCGCACCGGTCGACTGGGATCGCGTGCTGCCCGGCCGGCGCCGCATCGCCCTGCCCACGTACGCATTCCAGCGCCGCTCCTACTGGCCGACGGCGGCCGCCCGGAACACCGGCGACCCGACCGAACTGGGGCTGACCCCGTCCGATCATCCGCTGCTCGGTGCCGCGGTGACGCTCGACGACGACGCGATCCTGTTCACGGGACAACTGTCGCTGCACCGGGATCCCTGGCTCGTGTCACCGTCGGTCGACGACGGCGACTCCCCGGTACCCGACCACGGCGAGGCGAAGACGGTGCTGCCCGCGGTGCCGGTCGAACTCGCCCTGCACGCGGCCCACCACGCCGGCCTCGACCACATCGACGAACTCGCCCTGCACCACCCGCTCGTCCTCCCCACGTCGGGGCTGGCCTCGATCCGGGTGCTCGTGTCGCCGCCGGACACCACCGGGGCACGCACCATCACCGTCTCGTCGAAGTCGGGCGACACCGACAGCCCGGACAGCTGGGTTCGCAACGCGTCGGCGACAATCGACGACGTCGTCGGCGCTTCCACCACAGTGCCGCAACACGATCCGGGCGACACCGAAACCGAGGTGCGGCTCGAGGACGGCGTCGACACGAGCGGGTTCGGCATCCACCCGGTGCTGCTGCAAGCCGCGATCGAACCCCTCCTCGGGTGGGACGGCTGGCCGTCGACCTGGTCGGGAATCCGCCTGCACACCGTCGGCGCCGACGCGGTGACCGCCCGGTTCACCCCCGGCGACGACGGACGGCATCGCATCACCGCCGTCGACCCCGCCGGTGAACCGGTGCTGACCGTCGAGGCGCTGCGCGTGGCGCAGAGGACGGACGACGGGGGCCGCCCGGCGTCGCTGCGACTGCACCGCACCGCCTGGATCCGGGTGGAGGTCGCGCCGTCCGGGCCTCGCGGACCGGTGGTCGTCCTCGGCGCCGACGGGTTCGGCGACCCGGGCATCGGATCGACGTTCCCGGGGTGCCCCGACCTGGAGTCGTTGCGGACCGCGATGGAATCCGGGCCGGACGAAGACGATCGGCGTCCGTGGACGGTGCTGGTCGGGTGCGCGACCGACGGCGACCACGGTCCGGACGCGACCCACGAACTGTGCGCGCGGGTGCTGCGACTGCTGCAGGACTGGCAGGACGACGAGACGTTCGCCGACAACCCGCTCGTGATCGTGACCCGCAACGCCATGGTCACCGACGACGGGCAGGACCACGACGCTCGCCCCGACCTCGCGGCCGCGGCGGTGTGGGGCCTGGTGGGCTCCGCGCAGAACGAGAACCCGGACCGGTTCGTGCTGATCGACCTCGACGACGCGTCGGACGCCGAGGCCGCGATCACGTCGGCACTGGCAAGCGGGGAACCGCAGGTGGCAGCCCGGAACGGCACGCTGTGCGCACCGCGGTTGCGGCGGATGCCCGCCGTCGACGAACCGACGACGTTCGATCCCGCCGGCACCGTGCTGGTCACCGGCGGCACCGGCACGGTCGGGTCGCTGATCGCCCACCACCTGGTGACCGGGCACGGGGCCCGGCACCTGCTACTGACCAGCAGGCGCGGACCCGGCGCCGAGGGCAGCGACCGGCTGCGCCGCGAACTGAGCGAACTGGGCGCCGAGGTGAGCATCGTCGCCTGCGACACCGCGGACGAGTCGGCGGTCGCCGGGTTGCTGGCGGGGATCCCGTCCGAGCATCCCCTGACGGCGGTGATCCACGCGGCAGGCGTGATCGACGACGGCACCCTGGCGTCGCTGACACCCGAGCGACTCGACACGGTGCTGCGGCCGAAGGTCGACGCGGCCTGGCACCTGCACCGGCTGACCGCGGACAGCGACCTGCGGGCGTTCGTCGTGTTCTCCTCGCTCGCCGGCGTCCTCGGGGCCCCCGGGCAGGCGAACTACGCGTCCGCGAACATGTTCCTCGACGCCCTCGCCCACCACCGCCACGCCCTCGGGCTGCCCGGACTCTCGATCGCGTGGGGCATGTGGGCGACACCGAGCGCCATGACCGACAACCTCGGTGCCATCGACCTCGCCCGCGCCCGCCTCAGCGGGATGGTGCCGATGCCCGCAGCCGACGGCCTGGCGCTGTTCGACAGCGCGCTGGCGGCCGGCGCCCCCACCGTCGCGGCCGCGCGGTTCGACCACTCCGGTTCGGCCGCACCGTACGTTTCCCCACCGCTGCGGGGCCTGATCCGGGAGTCGCGCCCACACGCCGCAGGATCGGATTCGGTCGTGACCGGCCCGAACGGGTCGGGGCCGTCGGACTGGTCGCAGCGACTCGCCGACCTGTCGATCCCCGAACAGCGGCACCTGATGCTCGACCTCGTGCGGGGCGGGGCCGCCACCGTGCTCGGCTACGACGCGTCGGACTCGGTGGACCCCGACCAGGCGTTCAAGGAACTCGGCTTCGATTCACTCGCGGCCGTCGCGCTCCGCAACCACCTCGGCGCCGCCACGGGCCTGCGATTGCCGCCGACCATGGTGTTCGACCACCCGAGCCCGCGGGCCGTCGCCGAGTTCCTGCGCTCGGAACTCGTTCCGGATCCGATGTCGGTGGCGCTCGCCGACGTCGACCGGCTTCGCGCCACCATCGCCGAACTCGGCGACGACGCCGAGGCGCGGTCGGCCATCGCGCAACGCCTCGGAAGCCTCCTGGCCGAGGTCGGAACGTCGGACGACGCGCACGCCGCCGCGGTCGACAAGATTCACGCCGCGACGAGTGAAGAGATCCTGGACCTGATCGATCGCGGTCTCTGACCGGGAACAGCGTGGGTGCTCGCCGCCGGGAACACCGCCCCCGCAGGCGATACGATCGTCGCCGTCACAGGCCTCGAAAGGAATCACACGCCCCATGCGCCGCACCCTTGCTCTGACCGCCCTCACCGTCTGCTCCGCGGCACTCCTCACCGCCTGCGGGGGTGGCGACACCGACACCGCAGCATCCGAGACGACGTCCGCCTCGGCGTCCGTGGCGGCGCGGACGACCGCCGCCACCGCCCCCGGCAGCCGCGTCTTCTCGGTCGCCGACGACCCGCAGACGGCCGCCGACTACCTGGCCTACCTGCGCGCGAACAACCAGACCGTCACCGACGACGACCTGGCGGTCCATCAGGCCGGCGAGATCTGCACCGCCCTCGACGCGGGCAAGCCCCTCGATCAGGTGCGTGAAGAGTGGACGCCGATGCTCACCAACGACGGCGTCTATCCGTACATCATCGGCGCGATCACGCGGTACTGCCCGGACCACGAGAACGTCCTCAACTAGTAGGCGCTTCGCGCCCGTGCGTGGTTGACGAGTCTCTGCACTCGCCGGCCACGCACGGGCGGCGGAGCAGCCCTGTGGGAATACCTGGACGCAGCGGGTGTTACACACCATGAAGTAGTTGAACAATCAATTACCTGAGTACGAGGAGACACCCCATGCCAGCCGTGACGGTCGACAACATCCTTGCCCTGCCGCGTATCGACGCACCTGCTCCCGGCGCCGTCGACCGCCCGGTCCGTTCGCTCACCACCGCACCCGTCGGGTACGAGGGTGAAGGCTTCCCGGTGCGCCGCGCGTTCGCCGGCATCGACCTGCCGGCCCTCGACCCGTTCATCCACATGGACCAGATGGGCGAGGTCGACTACGCACCCGGTGAACCCAAGGGCACCCCCTGGCATCCGCACCGCGGCTTCGAGACGGTCACCTACATGATCGACGGCATCATGGAGCACCAGGATTCCAACGGCGGCGGCGGCACCATCGGTGGCGGCGACACCCAGTGGATGACCGCGGGCGGCGGCATCCTGCACATCGAGACCCCGCCCGAGCATCTGGTGACGAGCGGCGGCCTGTTCCACGGCGTCCAACTGTGGGTGAACCTGCCGCGCGACAACAAGATGGCCGCACCCCGCTACCAGGACATCACCGGCGCGAAGGTGGCCCTGCTGTCCTCGCCGGACGGCGGCGCCCTCGTTCGCGTGATCGCCGGTGACGTGGACGGTCACCACGGTCCCGGTTCCACCTACACGCCGATCAGCCTCGTCCACGCGACGGTCGCGCCGGGTGCGAGCCTGACGCTGCCGTGGAACCCCGAGTTCAACGCGCTCGCCTACGTCCTGGCGGGCGACGGACTCGTCGGTGCGGAGCGCCGTCCGATCCGCATGGGTCAGACGGCCGTCTTCGGACGCGGTGACACCCTGACGATCGCCGCCGCCGACACGCAGGATTCGCGGACCGAGTCGTTCGAGGTGTTCGTCCTCGGCGGCAAGCCGATCCGCGAGCCCGTCGCGATGGCCGGACCGTTCGTCATGAACACCAAGGCCGAGGTGCTGCAGGCGTTCGAGGACTTCCAGGCCGGTCGCCTGGGTTCCGTTCCCGCAGCGCACGAAACGCTCGCCTGACGGGTACGTGAGCGGCAAAGCGTGCGCGAGCACACTTTGCCACTCACCTGGGGGAGTAGCGGGGGCCGTCGCGGACCCACACCGGATCGGCGCAGTTCGTGGACTCGGCGCTCAGCACGCGGGTGAGCACCTTGAACGTGGCCGTCCGCGGGAATTCGGCGCACACCCGGATCAGACTCGGGTGCTGCTTCGGACCCAGATCGGATTGCGCGTCGAGGAAGTCCGCAAAAGCCACGGGATCGAAATCCCGCGTCGGGACGACGGCGGCCATCACCCGGTCCCCGACCTCGGCGTCGGGCACCGCGTACACCGTCACCTGCGCGAACCCGTCGTACCGCTGGAGGATGCGTTCGATGGGCGCCGAACCGAGATTCTCGCCGTCGACGCGCAACCACCCGGAACTGCGGCCCGCGAAGTAGACGAATCCGTCGGCGTCCCGGTAGGCGAGGTCGCCGCTCCAGTACCGGCCGTCGCGGATCCGCTCGGCGTCGGCCTCGGGATTGTTGTAGTAGCCCGCGAACGCCCCCGACCCCGCGACATTGACGAGTTCGCCCGTGGCGGCCTCGGCGTTGAGTACCCGGCCGGCCGCATCGAATTCGGCAGGCGGACACAGATTTCCGGTATCGGGATCGAGGATCGCGACACCCTCGGGGAGCCTGCCCAGCGAGCCCGGCGGCGCCTCCGGTGTCGAGGAGATGGCGATGCCGCCCTCGGTGGAGCCGAACCCGTCGATCACCGCGGTGCCGAAGCGCCGCGCGAACGCCGCGACCGCGGGCGCGGACCCCTCGTTGCCGTACATCACCCGCAGGGTGTTGTCGGCGTCGTCGGGCATTTCGGGGGTCGCCAGCACGTATGACAGCGGCTTCCCGACGTAGTTGGCGTACGTGACGCCGAACCTCCGCACGTCGGACAGGAAGTTCGACGCGGAGAACCTGCGCCGCAGTGCGATCGAACTGTGCCCCGCGAGCGCCACGGACCAGGCCGCCATCATGGCGTTGGAATGGAACATCGGCATCGACATGTACACGACGTCGTCCGGGGACAGCGCGAAGCGCTCGGCGAGCATGACACCGGGTCCGGTGATCTTCGCGTGCGTGCACCGCACCGCCTTCGGATCACCGCTGGTGCCCGACGTGAAGATGAGCATGAACAGGTCTTCGGGCGCGGCGGCCCTCGGGGCGAAGTCGGGGCGCTCCCCGGCGAGCAGCGCGGACCATTCCGGTGCATCCACGTCGACGACGGGAACACCGGGGCCGACACCGTCCAGCAGGGCGGACCGGCCGGTTTCGGTGAAGACCACCTGGCAGTCGGCCAGCGCGATGTCGCGGGCCAGCGCCTCCCCGCGCCGAGTGGTGTTGAGCCCCACGAGCACGGCGCCGGACAGCGCCGCCGCCCCGGCCAGGAGCGAGAACTCGGGGACGTTGTCCATCAGCACCCCGAAGTGCCGGGGCCGCTGCGCGTCGAGGAGGTCGTCGAGAATCGCGGCGCGCCGCAGGCTCGCCCGCACGTGTTCGGACCACGACAGGAACCGGTCCTCGAAGTACAGCCCCTGCGCGCCGGAGTGCGCGACACCGAGCAGCAGGTCCGACACCGTGCGGGCGAGCGTGGCGGTCATGCCGGGACGGTGGCCAGTTCGGCGCCGAGGACCCGCAACTGCTGTGTGGCCGAACCGAGCCGGAACTCGAGCGCCTTGGCGGCGAGGAAGTACCGGTGCACGGGGTGGTCCTCGTCGAGTCCGACGCCACCGTGGACGTGGACGAGGGTGTGCGACACCCGGTGTCCCGCGTCGGACGCCCAGAAGTTCGCGGTCCGGACGTCGCCTTCGCTGGGCAGTCCCTCACTGAGCCGCCACGTCGCCTGCCACAGTGTGAGCCGGACGCCCTTCACGTCGATGTAGCCGTCGGCGAGTCGCTGGGCCACGGCCTGGAAGCTGCCGATGGGCCGGCCGAACTGCACCCGCTCCCGGGCATAGGCCGCGGTGAGTTTCAGGGATTCGTCGAGGACGCCGTACTGGTACGCGCACGCGCCGAGCGTGCCGCGTTCGACGATCCAGTCGACGATCTCGCGGCCCCGCTCGACGCTGCCGAGAATGCGGTCCCCGGTCAGCGACACTCCGCGGAGGGTCACCTCACCGACGCTGTTCAGGTCGACGGTCTGCTGGCGGGTGACGGTGACCCCGGCGTCGTCCGGGCGGACGAGGAAGACCGCGACCCCGTCCGGGGTGGTTGCCGGGACCAGGAAGAGGTTGGCGGACGGTGCCGCGTCGACCACGATCTTGGTGCCGTCGAGCGTCCAGCCGTCCGCGCCGGGTTCGGCACGGGTGGTGGGCGCGGCCGGGTTGTCGCCCAGTTCCTCGTCGAGCGCCACGGTGAGGATCTTCTCGCCCCGCGCGGCCGGAGTGCCCCAGTCGGCACGCTGCTGGTCGCTGCCGTACTGCGCGAGCGCCCCGGCCGCCATCACGATCGACGACAGGTACGGGACCGCCGCGACGGCACGGCCCAGTTCGACGAGGATGCTGCACTGCTCGAGGACGCCGAAACCGTCGCCGCCCACCGACTCCGGCAGCGCGGCGCTGAGGACGTCCGACGACGCGAGCGCGGACCAGAGCCGGCGATCGAGACGGTCTTCCGCCGCGTCGAGTTCGCGCAGCCGGTCGTTGGTGACGAGATCCGAGACGATTCCTCGGGTGAGCCCGGCAAGATCCTGCTGGGCCTCGGTGGGAGTGAAGTCCATGGTGATAGTCCTAACGCTTGGCGGGGGGCAGGCCGAGGGCGGTCATGGCGATGATGTCGCGTTGCACCTCGTTGGTTCCGCCGCCGAACGTGAGGATCAGCGACGACCGGTGCATCCGCTCGAGCCGCCCGCGCAGCAGGACGCCGGGGGAGTTCTGCCGCAGCGTCGCCGACGGTCCGAGGATCTCCATCAGCAGCCGGTACGCCTCGGTGGCGAACTCCGTGCCGTACACCTTGTTCGCCGACGCCGCCTCGGGGCCGGGAGCCTGATCGGTGGAGGAAGCGATCTCCCAGTTCATGAGTTTCAGGTACTCGGCCTTCGCGTGGACGCGCGCGAGATTGATCTGTACCCATTCCTGATCGATGACGCGGCGACCGTCCGGCAGCTTGGTGTTCTGTGCCCATTCGCGTACTTCACGCTGGGCGGTGAGGACCGGCCCGGCGGACGTGAGCGCGACGCGTTCGTGGTTGAGCTGGTTGGTGATCAGCGCCCAGCCGCCGTGTTCGGGGCCGACGAGCGCGGACGAGGGCACCCGGACGTCCTGGTAGTAGGTGGCGCTGGTGTCCGGTCCCGCCATCGTGTGGACGGGGGTGTACGAGAAGCCTTCGGCGGTGGTCGGGACGATCAGCATGCTGATGCCCTTGTGCTTCTTCGCTTCGGGGTCGGTGCGGCACGCCAGCCACACGTAGTCGGCGTACGCGATCAGGCTCGTCCACATCTTCTGGCCGTTGATGACGTAGTCGTCGCCGTCCTTGACCGCGGTGGTGCGCAGGCTCGCGAGGTCGGTGCCCGCTTCGGGCTCGGAGTAGCCGATGGAGAAGTGCAGTTCGCCGGCCGAGATCTTGGGAAGGAAGAACGATTTCTGCTCGGGGGTGCCGAAGTGCATGATCGTCGGCGCCACCGAGTTGATGGTGAGGAAGGGGACGGGCGCGCCCGCGATGGCCGCCTCGTCGGTGAAGATCAGCTGCTCCATGGCGGATCGTTCCTGGCCGCCGTACTCCTTCGGCCACCCGAGTGTCAGCCAGCCGTCCCTGCCCATCTGGGCGACGACGTCACGGTAGACGTTGCCTTCGCCGTATTCGCCGGTGGTGGCGGCCAGTGCCTCTCGACGCTCCGGCGTCATCAGCTTCGCGAAGTACGCGCGCAGCTCTTCCCGCAGCTGTTGCTGCTGCGGTGTGTACGTGATGTGCATCGAAATACCTCTCCGGTCCGAGAGCGAAATCAGCTGAAATCTGGCACAGGTTCCAGTCTCTGCGGTGCATCGGCGGAGTCGGCTCGGGCCGGCCCCGGAGCGTGCCCGGTGGGCGTGCCCGCAGTCGTGGAACGAATCATTGCACACGACTGGAACAGGTTCTAGTGTTATCGCAGGAACGGCGTGCGCCACAGCCCGGATGCACCCGGATCCGCGAGTGACGAGACGAGGAGAAGTGAGGGTTGCCATGGAGGTCAGAGTCGATTTCGACCGTTGCGAGGCCAATGGTGTCTGCGTGGGGATCGCACCCGACATCTTCGAGCTCGACGACGACGATCAGCTGCACATCGCGAGTGCCGTTCCTCCCGCTGACCGGGAGGAAGACGTGCGTACGGCGATCGCCCAGTGCCCGAGGGCTGCGCTCACCGAGCATCCCTGAGGATTGTTGCCCGGAATGAGAACACGTTCTACAGTGACGTCGACCCACCGCCGCGCCGTGGTTCACGACCTGCGGCGAGCGCACAGAACCAGGAGAGCGTGTTCATGAATACTGTGGCTGACCGCGAAGTGAGCGTGGACGGCAAGGTCGCCGTCGTGACCGGTGCCGGGTCCGGCCTCGGTAAGTTCGAGGCGATCGCACTAGCCCGTGCGGGTGCGTCGGTCGTCGTCAACGACCTGGCCGCGAACGAGGCCGTCGAGGAAACTCTGGAGGAAATCCGGGGCCTGGGCGCGAAGGTCGAGTTCGTGGCCGGGGACATCGGGGAGCGGTCGACCGCCGACGCGATCATGGAGGCGGCGCAGAGCCGGCTCGGCAGCCTCGACATCCTGGTGAACAATGCGGGCATCACGCGGGATCGCATGCTGTTCAACATGTCCGACGAGGACTGGGACCTGGTGCTGAAAGTGCATCTGCGCGGGCACTTCCTGCTGTGCCGTTCGGCCGCGTCGTACTGGCGCGCAAAGTCGAAGGAGGCCGGTGCGCCGGTGTACGGGCGCATCGTCAACACGTCGTCCGAGGCGGGTCTGCTCGGACCCGAGGGGCAGGCGAACTACGGAGCCGCCAAGGCGGGCATCACAGCGCTCACGCTGTCGGCGGCCCGTGGGCTCTCCCGGTACGGCGTCCGGGCCAACGCGATCTGCCCTCGGGCTCGCACGTCGATGACCGAGAACGTCTTCGGGGAGGCGCCCGCCGAGGGAGTCGATCCGTTGTCGCCCGAGCATGTGGCCGCGCTGGTCGCCTACCTCTCATCTCCCGCCGCCGACTCCGTGAACGGCCAGGTCTTCGTCGTCTACGGCCCGATGGTGGCGTTGATGGCGGCGCCGGTCGTGGAGCGGCGCTTCGACGCCGTGGACGGCAGGTGGACACCCGATGCGCTCGCGGAGGAGCTCGGGACGTACTTCGGGGACCGGGATCCCGCCGCGATGTTCTCGGCCTCCGCGGCGCTGCGCGAACTGGGCTGATCTGCGTCCTGCGGGGCGAAGAATCGACACGATGCGTGTTTGCGTATCGTTTCCGCAGGTAATGCTTCCGCGATGGGCGATACTGAAGGCAACTGAACAGCTGCGGAGCGGGGCCGGGTGACGGTGGAGGGGTTGTGGAACGCGTGCCGGATTTGACTAGATCGTGTTCTAGTTTTCCGCCGTCGACCGGTTCGATCACCCTTGCCTGCGACACTCCCGCAGCGGCGGCGCCCAGCGGTCGTGGGGGGCTGCCGGAATCGGACGCAGACGCGACTTCCGCGCTCGATCTTGCGTGATGACATTCATCTAAAGTTCTTGTGCTATAACATTTTAACGCTCGAGATCCGTGTTCTTCGCCGCGCGAACCGCCCGGTGCGACCGGACTGCGACACGCCCGGATTTTCGGTCGAATCCGACCCTTGGGGCGTGCTGAATGTGGGACGATTCTTGCTGATGAGCGACCACCTTTGACAGGTGAACACGTTCTAGTTAATATGACCTGAGTCACAGACCGATGGGGGGCTGGGCTCGAACTGACAGTCGGTGCTGGGCGAGATCATGGACGAGGAGGACGGATGGTGGACCTCCTCGAGGTGCCGTTGCGTGCGGTCGGCGGGTTCTTCACGATGTCGGGCGAAACGTTGAGGGCAGTCTTTTCGAGGCCCTTCCAGCGTCGTGAGTTCGTCGACCAGGCGTGGTTCGTCGCCCGGGTCTCGATGGTGCCCACCGTGCTGGTGGCCATTCCGTTCACGGTGCTGGTGAGCTTCACGATCAACATCCTCCTACGCGAGATCGGCGCGGCAGACCTCAGCGGCGCGGGCGCCGCTCTCGGCACCGTCACCCAGGTCGGCCCCATCGTCACCGTGCTCATCGTGGCGGGTGCGGGTGCCACCGCCATCTGCGCAGACCTCTCCGCCCGCACCATCCGCGAAGAGATCGACGCGATGAGGGTGCTGGGCATCAATCCGATCCATCGCCTGGTCGTGCCGCGAGTGCTGGCCTCGACGGTCGTGGCGCTCCTGCTCAACGGGCTGGTCTGCACCATCGGCATCCTCGGCGGTTTCGTCTTCTCGGTCTACATCCAGGACGTCAATCCGGGTGCGTTCGTCAACGGCATCACGCTGCTCACCGGGTTCGGGGAGCTCGTGATCTCGGAAGTCAAGGCCGGTCTGTTCGGCATGATCGCCGGCCTCGTCGCCGCCTACCTCGGCCTGAACGTCAAGGGTGGCGCGAAGAGCGTCGGCGACGCCGTCAACCAGACCGTCGTGTTCTCGTTCATGGCCCTGTTCGTGGTCAACGTTCTCGTCACCGCCGTCGGCATCAAACTGACGGCAGGGTGATCGACTTGGTGGTGGAGTAGATGGCACTAGCGGCGGCCGGGCGCTTTCCCCGAACTCGCAGACGGTTCGCGTCGGCGTCCCGTTCGATCGACCGGCTCGGTGAGCAGGCACTGTTCTTCGCGCGTGCCATCGGTTCGGCGCCCCGCGCCCTGATGCACTACCCGAAGGAGACGTTGCGGCTGATCGCCGAGATCAGCATGGGCACCGGTGCGCTCGCGGTGATCGGTGGAACGGTCGTCATCGTCGGCTTCCTGACGCTGTTCACCGGCGGCACCATCGCGGTGCAGGGGTACAGCTCGCTCGGCAACATCGGCGTCGAGGCCCTCACCGGCTTCTTCGCGGCGTTCATCAACGTGCGCATCGCGGCGCCGGTCATCGCCGGCATCGGGCTGGCGGCCACCATCGGCGCCGGCTCCACCGCCCAACTCGGTGCGATGCGCGTCTCGGAGGAGATCGACGCGCTCGAGACGATGGCGATCCCGTCGATCCCGTACCTGGTCAGCACCCGCGTGATGGCGGGCATGATCGCGATCATCCCGCTGTACGCCCTGGCGGTGATCGCGTCCTTCATGGCGAGCCGGTTCGCGACCGTCGTGCTGTACGACCAGTCGTCCGGCGTGTACGACCACTACTTCTCGACGTTCCTGATACCCACGGACATCCTGTGGTCGTTCGCCCAGGCCATCGTCATGGCGATCGCGATCATGCTCATCCACACCTACTACGGTTTCAACGCCTCGGGTGGTCCGGTCGGCGTCGGTGTGGCCGTCGGCAACGCGGTGCGGTCCTCGCTGATCGCCGTCGTCACCGTCACCCTGCTCATCTCGCTCGCCATCTACGGCGGGTCCGGCAACTTCAACCTTTCGGGATAGGAGTGCCGGTAGATGACTGATTCGAGTGGGAAGAAGAAGCTCGCGGCGCTCGTTCTCGTGGTGAGTCTTCTCGCGATCATCGGTGTGTCACTGGCCATGTTCAACGGCACGTTCGACGAGACCACGCCCGTCACCGTGACGTCGGATCGCTCCGGACTGGTGATGGAACCCGACGCCAAGGTCAAGCTCCTCGGTGTCCAGGTCGGCCGCGTCGCCTCCATCGAACACGTGACCGACGGGGCCGAGCTGAAACTGGCGATGTACCCCGACATGATGTCGCTGATCCCGTCCAACGCCACCGTGGAGATCAAGTCCACCACCGTGTTCGGCGCCAAATACGTCAATTTCGTGATGCCGGACAACCCGTCGTCCACCCCCCTCCAGGCGGGCGACGTCATCGCGTCCGACAACGTCACCGTCGAGTTCAACACGGTCTTTCAGCACCTGTCCGACGTGCTGGCCCAGGTGCAGCCGGAGAAGCTCAATGCCACCCTCGGCGCCATCTCCTCGGCGCTGCACGGGCGGGGGGAGGAACTCGGCGCCCTGCTCGAGCAGAGCGACAGCTACCTGGCGAAGATGAATCCGAGTCTGCCCCAGCTGCAGGAAGATCTGGCGAAGGCAGCACAGGTCACCGACGTGTATGCCGACACCGCGCCCGACCTGCTGCGGGTGCTCGACAACGTGACGGCCACCAGCGGCACCGTCGTCGACGAACAGGACAACCTGGATGCCGTGCTGCTCAACGTCACCGGGCTCGCCGACACGGCGAACACCGTCCTGACCGAGAACGAGCAGAACCTGGACTCCGCTCTCGGCCTGCTGCTCCCGACGACGGATCTGCTGGCCGAGTACTCGCCCGAGATCTCCTGCTTCATCGTCGGCCTGAACAACGTGATCCCGCTCGCCGAACAGCTCATCGGCGGCAATCAGCCGGGTATCGCGCTGAGCGCCAGTTTCATGTACGGGCAGGAGCCGTACACCTACCCGAAGGACCTGCCGAAGGTGAACGCGACAGGTGGGCCGAACTGCCACGGCCTTCCCAACCCCGATCTCAGCAAGCACGCGAACTTCGTCGTGGCCGACACCGGAACGGTGCCGTTCGTCCCGTCGACGGAAGTCCAGGTGCATCTGCCGAAGGTGTTCCAGCTGTTGTTCGCGGGTGTGTACCCCGAGCAGGGTGGGCAGTGACTGTGCGAGCGACCACGGTCAAGCTGTTGATCTTCGCGACGGTGATGTCGATGATCTTCGCCGGGCTCGCCCTGGTGTTCAGTCAGTACCGTTTCAGCAGCTCCGACGGATACCACGCCACGTTCACCGACGTGTCCGGGCTCAAGCCCGGCGACAAGGTCCGCATCGCCGGCGTTCCCGTCGGCGCCGTCGAGAAGGTGAGCATCGACGACGACAACCTCGCCGACGTCGACTTCACCGTCGACACCAAGTACTCGCTGTTCGACGGGACGAAGGCCACGGTGCGGTACGAGAACCTCGTCGGCGACCGGTACATGGAGCTCCTCGAGGGCGCCGGATCGGTGGAACCGCTGCCGGACGGTGGCTCGATTCCCGTCGAGAACACCTCTCCCGCACTCGATCTCGACCTTCTGCTGGGCGGGTTCAAGCCGCTGCTGCGGGCGCTGGATCCGCAGCAGGTCAACGACCTGTCGCAGGCGCTGGTCCAGGTATTCCAGGGGCAGGGCGGCACGCTCGTCTCGCTCCTCGGCAGCACGAGTTCGTTCACGAACACCCTCGCCGACCGGGACCAGTTGATCGGCGAGGTGATCACGAACCTCAACCAGGTGCTCGGGACCATCAACGACCGCGGCGAGCAGTTCCGATCGACACTCGACCAGTTGCAGCAGTTGGTGAGCGGGCTCTCCCAGGACCGCGATCAGATCGGTGACGCCATTCCCCGCATCGCCGGGGCGACGGGCGATCTCGCAGATCTGCTCGAAGGTGCGCGGCCGCCGCTGCAGAGCACGATCGCCGAGGCCAACCGCACCGCGACGCAACTCCAGGCGGGCGAGGACGACCTCGACTGGGTGCTGCAAAATCTGCCCGACGCGTACCGCAGGCTCATCCGCATCGGCACATACGGCAGCTTCTTCCAGATGTACGTCTGCACGGTCAAGTTCAAGTTCTCCGGCCCGGACGGATCGGATTTGCTCCTCAACATGCCGGGCGGTCAGACGGCAGGGAGGTGTGCACCGTAGCCATGAAGAGTGAACGCAATCCCGTGCAGGTGGGACTCATCGGTGTCGCCGTCGCGAGCATGATCGTGATCGCGACCCTGCAATACGATCAGCTGCAATTCCTTTCGGGTGGCACGCAGTACTCGGCCTACTTCGAGGACGCGGGCGGGCTGATGACCGGCGACACGGTGACCCTCGCCGGTGTCGACGTCGGGAAGGTCGCCGAGGTGGAACTCGACGACCAGAACGTGCTCGTCACGTTCACCATCCAGGACGGCATCGCCCTCGGCGACGCGACCGAGGCGAACATCAAGACCAACACCGTTCTCGGGCGCAAGTCGCTCGCCGTCACCCCGCTCGGGCACGACACGATGCGGGTGGGATCGACGATTCCGTTGGAGCGCACCAACTCTCCGTACTCGCTCAACGACGCACTCGGCGACCTGTCGACCACCGTCTCCGAACTCGACACCGACGAGGTCAACAACGCGTTGAACGCGATGTCCGGCGCCCTCGAGAACACACCGCCCGAGTTGCGCACCGCACTGGACGGCCTGACCCGGTTGTCGGAGAGCATCAACTCGCGGGACGAGAGCCTGCGGCAGCTGCTCTCGCGGGCCGAGAACGTGACCGGGATCCTCGCCGAGCGCAGCGGGCAGATCAACTCGCTGATCGTCGACGGAAATCAGCTGTTCGGTGAGCTCGACCGTCGCCGCGCGGCGATCAGCCAGCTGATCGTGAACATCTCCGAGGTGTCCCGGCAGCTCACCGGGCTGGTCCAGGACAACGAGGAGCAGATGAAACCGACGCTCGACAAGCTGAACTCGGTGGTCGACGTCCTGCAGCGCAACAAGGACAACATCTCGCAGGCACTCGACGGCCTCGCGCCGTACGCCACGCAGCTCGGCGAGTCGGTGGGGAGCGGCCCCTTCTTCATGGCGTACGTCTACAACATCGGCATCGGCAACCTGTTCCAGGGGCTCAGCGACGCCGTGACGTGGCCGGAGCACCTGCCCAACGACCTCCAGGCCTACCTGCAGACGGGTCCGTCCATCGAGCTGAGGGAACCGCCGCGATGACGACGAACCCGGAAATCACCAACACGCGGAAGAAGTGGCTGATCCGCGTCGGCGTCGCCGCGGTCGTAATCGTGCTGATCGTCGGCGCCGCAGTGATGTTCGTGCCCAAACTGTTCCAGAACACGATCACCGCGTACTTCCCGGCGACCACCGGGCTGTACACGGGCGACGACGTCCGCGTCCTCGGTGTGAAGGTGGGGACGATCGAGTCGATCGAGCCCGGCGCCGACTTCGCGCGCGTGACGATGAACGTGAACAAGAGCGTCGAGATTCCGGCCGACGCGAAGGCCGTCATCGTCGCACCCAGCCTGGTGTCGGGACGGTTCGTCCAGCTGACACCCGTGTACGCGGGTGGGCCGACGATGGGCGACGGCGCGAGCATCCCGGTGGAGCGCACCGCCGTCCCGGTGGAGTGGGACGAGATCAAGACCGAGCTGAACAAACTGTCGGAGGCGCTCGGACCGCAGGGCGCCGACCCGCAGGGCTCGCTCGGCACGTTCATCGACACCGCCGCCGCCAATCTCGACGGCAACGGCGAGTCGCTGCGCAACACGCTGCGGGAACTGTCGGAGACCATGCGGACCCTGTCCGACGGCCGCACCGACCTGTTCGCGACCATCCGCAACCTGCAGACGTTCGTGGCGGCGCTGTCGTCGAGCAACGAGCAGATCGTCCAGTTCGAGGGCAGGCTCGCGTCGGTGTCGAACATGCTCGCCACCAACTCCGACGAACTCGGAACCGCCCTGAACGACCTCGACCTGGCGCTCGGCGACGTCAACCGGTTCGTGGCGGAGAACCGCGCCGCCCTCGGTGAGCAGGTCGGCCGTCTGGCGGACGCCACCCAGGTGCTCGCCGACAAGAGGCCGCAGATCGAGCAGGTGCTCCACGTGGCGCCGACGGCGCTGGCGAACTTCAGCAACATCTACAAGCCGGCGCAGGGATCACTGGTCGGTGCGGTCGCGTTCGCGAACCTCGGGAACCCCGTGAACTTCATGTGCGGCGCCATCCAGAGCCTGCAGGCCAACGAGGCGAACCGCAGCGCCGACCTGTGCACCCAGTACCTGTCGCCGGTGCTGAACTCGCTGACGATGAACTATCTTCCGGCCCTCGTCAACCCGACCACGGGTGTGAATGCGTTCCCGGACCAGATCGAGTACAGCCCGCCGAGTCTCGAGGCCTCCGTGCCGCCCCGGTCCGCGCCCCCGGTGACCGGCACCCTCGCCGGGATGCCGACGGTGGACGTGCCCCGGGACCTGAACGATCTGCTGCAGCCGGGAGGTGGGCGATGACGAAGCACGCACGGGTGCGTCGCAGCGGCATCGCCGCCGTGGCGATCACCCTGACGCTGACATTGACCGGATGCGAGTGGGAGGGGCTGAATTCACTTCCCCTGCCGGGGACCGAGGGGCAGGGCGACGACGCCTACACCGTCGAGATCCAGATGCCCAATGTGACCACGCTGTCGCAGAATTCGCCCGTCCGGGTGAACGACGTGACGGTGGGTTCGGTGACGGGCATCGAGGTGCAGGACTGGCACGCCCTGGTCACCGTGTCGATCAACGGCGACGTCCAGCTGCCCGCCAACGCGACCGCCAAGATCGGCCAGACCAGCCTTCTCGGCTCGCAGCACCTCGAGCTGGCTCCACCGACCGACGCCGAGCCCGAGGGGAAACTCGAGAACGGCGACGTGATCCCCATCGAGCGGGCGGGCGCCTACCCCACCACCGAGCAGACGCTGTCTTCGCTGTCGGTGGTGCTCAACGGCGGCGGCATCGCCCAGATCCGCGACATCACCCAGGAACTCAATGCTGCACTGGGCGGACGGGAGGAGTCGATCCGGGACCTCCTTCCGCAGCTCGACCGGCTCGTCACGAGCCTCGATCAGCAGCGCGGCGACATCATCGGTGCGATGGAGGGGCTCGACCGGTTGTCGGGCACCGTCAACGAGCAGAAGGCCACCCTGGACGCGGCGCTGGACGGCATCCCTCCCGCGCTGGACGTGCTCGTCACCCAACGGCAGAATCTCACCACCGCCCTGGTCGAGGTGGGCAAGCTCAGCGACACCGCCTCCCGTCTCGTCGAGAGCAGCGGCGAGGACCTGAAGGCGAACCTGCGCAACCTCACCCCGGTGCTGCGTGAACTCGCCAACTCGGGGAGCGCGCTGACCGAGGTGCTGACCCTGATGCTCACGTACCCCTTCCCGATGAAGACGATGGACAAGGCGATTCAGGGCGACTACGCGAACCTCATGATGACGATCGACATGACCAACGAACGCGTCGACAGCAACTTCCTGACCGGAACCGGTCTCGGCGGATCACTCGGCGGCGTCGAGGGGGCCGTGGGATCGCTCGCCGGGGTGGCCGGACAGTCCGGCGATCCGCTGCAGGCGCCACTGCAGCCGGCGCCGAAACCGGCACCCGCGCCGCCGGTGATTCCCGGGCTCCCGCAGATACCCGGACTGCCGCAGATCCCGGGCCTTCCGCCGCAACTGGGAGGAGCGCCGACACCATGAGAATGACGAGATTCGTTCGCATTCAGCTGATCATCTTCTCCATCCTCACCGTCATCGGGCTGGTCGTGATGTCGATCCAGTACATCAAGGTGCCGGTGCTGTTCGGCGTCGGACGCTACGAGGTGAGCGTCCGGCTGCCGTCCACCGGCGGGCTCTACTCCCACGCCAATGTCGCGTACCGCGGCACCAACATCGGTGTCGTCGAGAACGTGACGCTCACCGGCGACGGCGTGGAGGCGAAGATGTCGCTCGACAGCGACTACAAGATCCCGGCCGACGTCGATGCGGCGGTCAAGAGCGTGTCTGCGGTCGGCGAGCAGTACGTCGACCTGATTCCGCGGGAAGGTGCAGCCGACGGCCCGTACCTCGCGAACGGCGACGTGATCCCGGAGGATCGGGCGACCATTCCGCAGGACGTCGGCGAGATGCTCGACCAGGCCGACGAACTGCTCGCCAGCATCTCGGACACCAGGCTGCAGACGGTGATCGACGAGGCGTTCACGGCATTCAACGGATCCGGTCCCGACCTGCAGCGGCTCATCGACTCGGCCCGCCTGTTCGTCGAGGAGGCCGACGCGAACAGCGACGCGACGAAGGCCCTGATCGATCAGGTCGGCCCGCTGCTCGACACCCAGACCGTCAGCAGCGACGCCATCCGCTCCTGGACCCGCGACCTCGTGACGTTCACCGACCAGTTGCGGGCGAGCGACCCGAGCCTGCGGTCGGTGCTGGAGAAGGGCCCCGGCGCGGCGCAGGAGGCAACCCAGCTGTTCCAGGACCTGCAGCCGACGCTGCCGATCCTGCTGCGGAATCTGGTGAGCGTCGGGCAGGTCGGGGTGATCTACAACAAGAGCATCGAGCAGGTGCTGGTCATCTACCCGCCGCTGACCGCGGCGCTCGTGACGGCGGCGACCGGCGGGCCCGTGGAGGACGGCGCGATCGTCGACTTCGCCCTGCAACTGCACGACCCCCCGGCCTGCACGACGGGATTCCTGCCCCCCGAGCAACGCCGGTCGGGAGATCAGACCGACCCCATCGCGACACCGAACGACCTGTACTGCAAGGCCGCTCCGGACGACCCGTCCGTCGTGCGCGGCGCACGCAACCTGCCGTGCATGGAGTTCCCCGGACGCCGCGCACCGACGGTCGAGGCGTGCCGCGAGGGCTGGGAGGCGTCGGGTAACAACCCGCCGTACGGGCCGATCATGCCGCCGGATGTACCCTCGTACACAGCCGTTCCGAGTTCCTACGAAGGCTCCGCGGGTGCACCGGTCGCGGCCGTGCCCTACGACCCGGCCACCGGTAGCTTCATTGGTTCGGATGGAAAGACGTACACCCAACCGGATCTGGCGGTGCAGGGAAAGGACTCGACGTGGCAGACGATGATGACAGGTCAGCAGATTTGAGTTCCGGAACAGACGAGCGTGTGAGCGACTCCGCGGAGCAGGCGCAGCAGGCACCCGCGGCAACGGACCGGACCAGACGCCGGGCCGTCCGACATGCCGGCCCGCCGGTGGGGGAGACCGAGGCCCCGAAGCCGGTGATCCTCGCCAAGCCGGCGGCCGCGCAGGCTGCGCCCGAGGCGGAGAAGGTCTCCACGACGACGTCTGCACCACCGGCGTCCGAGGCGCCGCCGATCGAGACAGCGAAGCAGGGCCGGTCCCTGAAGTCGTTGCTCGCGTGGGGCGTTACCGCGGTGGTGATCGTCGCACTGGCCGTCGCGGCGGTGGTCCTGCTGCTCGACCAACGGTCCGCGCGCGAACGGGACGACCGCCGTCAGGCCTTCGTCGACACGGCCCGGCAGACGGTGCTCAACCTGACGACCATCCACCCCGAGACCGCGAAGCAAGACGTCGACCGGATCATCGCCGGCGCGTCCGGCCAGTTCCTCGAAGAGTTCCAAGGCCGGGAGGATCCGTTCGTCGGTGTCGTGCAGGACGCGAACGTGACCACCGAGGGCGAGGTCATCGAGGCCGGCGTCGAGAACGGGACCGAGACGTCGATCTCGGCGAACGTCCTGGTGGCCGCGCGGACGATGTTGAGCAGCAAGGAACAGCCGGAACCCTCCCCGCGCGACTTCCGGATGCGGGTGACGATCAGCGACGTCGACGGCAAGTTGACCGCATCGAAGGTGGAGTTCGTGCCATGAGCGACAACAACGAAGGCAAGCGAAAGTTCGCACTCACCAAGGGTGTAGCGCTGAAGATCGCGGCCGCGGTCGTAGTGGTCGCGCTCGCCGTCGGGGTGGGCTTCCTCTGGTACGGACACCGGCAGGATCAACTGTCCGAGCAGGCGCGCATCGACGCCGTCGACGCCGCGGGCAAGCAGGCCGTCGCGATGCTGGCGTACGACTTCGCCGACGTCGACAACCAGTTGGCTGCTGCCGCAGACGGACTCACCGGTTCGTTCCGTGACGACTACACCACGCTCGTGCAGGAGACCATCGCACCGGGCGCCAAGCAGAAGCAACTCACCGTGCAGGTGTCGGTGCAGGCCGCCGCACCGGTGTCGACGACACCCGACGAGGCGGTGGTCCTGCTGTACCTGAACCAGACGACGACGAGCGCCGACGCCCCCGACGCCCGAACGTCGGGCAGCCGGGTGCGGGTGTCGCTGCAGAAGGTCGACGACCGCTGGCTGGTCGATCAACTGACCCCGGTGTAGTTGCGGCTGCGCCGCCCGTGAGTACTTATTAACCGCCCGACGTTGATAAGTACTCACGGGGCGGAGCCACCCCTTCACAAAATGAAACAAGTTCTAGTAGTGTCGGGGTCTCCTGGCCGAGTGTCGACGCACGACGCTGTGTCGCACGGCCACAACCGAACGGGGAGTCGTCGATGAAGGTTGCAGTAACCGGCGCCGCGGGATTCGTGGGCAACAATCTGCTGAATCTGTTGGTCGAGGCGGGGCACGACGTGACCGCCATCGACCGCGTGCGTTCCCGGTACGCACCCGAATACGGGGTCACGTGGGTCAACGCGGACGTGCTCGACGTCGAATCCATGAAGCAGGCGCTGGACGGCGCCGAGGTGGTCTACCACCTGGTCGCGATGATCACCCTCGCCCAGAAGGACGACCTGGCGTGGACCGTCAACACCAAGGGTGTTCGCACCGTCGCCGAAGCCGCTCTCGCGGTAGGGGTTCGGCGGATGGTGCACTGCAGTTCGGTGCACTCCTTCGACCAGAGCAGTTGCGGCGCAACGCTCGACGAGCACTCCCCGCGGTCCGTGGACGCGTCGATCCCCGTGTACGACAGGTCGAAATGGGCCGGCGAGATCGAACTCCGTGAGGTGGTCGACGCCGGCCTCGACGCGGTGATCTGCAACCCCACCGGGGTGTACGGGCCCGCCGACTACGGGCTGTCGCGGGTGAACGCGTTGCTGCGCAACGCCGCCCGCGGTCGGGTGCCCGCGGCCGTGCAGGGCGGATTCGACTTCGTCGACGTCCGCGACGTCGCCGCCGGACTGATCGCCGCAGGCGAGAAGGGCCGGACCGGTGAGAACTACCTGATCTCGGGGCACATGCTCGGCAT
This sequence comes from Rhodococcus sp. NPDC057014, assembly GCF_042673295.1. Lineage (NCBI taxonomy): Bacteria > Bacillati > Actinomycetota > Actinomycetes > Mycobacteriales > Nocardiaceae > Rhodococcus > Rhodococcus sp. NPDC057014. Next base: position 27,877 of record NZ_JBHUSF010000009.1, on the reverse strand, counting down.
GCATGATGTCGTGAGGAGGGCAGCGCGTGCGGCGGGCCGTCGGGGGCCGCTGTACTCGTTCCCGCTCAGCGTCATCGAACGCGTGCTGCCGATCGCCGAACCGATCGGGACCCGGTTCGGGTCGGACGTGCTGTCGCGGTCGGCGATGTCGGCGCTGCTCGCGGCACCGGTCGTCGACGGCGGCAAGGCGCGGTCCGAACTCGGCTACGCTCCGCGTCCCGCCGACGAGACGATCCGCGACTTCGTCGCCTTCCTCGTGACGTCCGGTCAGCTGAGCCGGGGAGGTCAGTTGTCCCCGGTGGCGTCCTCGGTGTAGTCGGACTCGGAAGCCTCGGCGGGGGCGATCAGCGCGGGGCCCGCGGCGCCGCCGTGCGCGAGGGCGTCGAGGAAGGACCGGGCCCACCGGTCGACGTCGTGTGCGAGGACCTGCCTGCGCAGGGCCCGCATGTGGCGTCGGCCGTCTTCCTTCTCCTGATTCAGGGCCTGTTCCATCGCGTCCTTGACGCTGTCGAGATCGTGCGGATTGCACAGGAACGCCTGACGCAGTTCGGCGGCCGCGCCGGTGAACTCGCTCAGCAGCAGCGCGCCACCGAGATCACTCCGGCACGCCACGTACTCCTTGGCGACCAGGTTCATGCCGTCCCGCAGCGGGGTCACCAGCATCACGTCGGCGGCGACGAAGAACGCGATCAGTTCGTCGCGGGGAATGGGCCGGTGGATGTAGTGCACGACGGGCCTGCCGACCTCGCCGTATTCGCCGTTGATCCGCGACACCGACTGCTCGATCTCGCCGCGCATGTGGACGTAGCTCTCGACGCGTTCACGGCTGGGTGTCGCGAGTTGCACGAGCACGGTGTCGGCGGGGTCGACGCGGTTCTCGTCGAGCAGTTCGTGCAACGCGGCCAGACGGACGTCGATGCCCTTCGTGTAATCGAGGCGGTCGACGCCGAGCATGATGTGCTTGGGGTTGCCCAGTTCCTTGCGGATCTTCCTGGCGCGCTCCCGGATGGACTTGGACCGGGACTGCTCGTCCAGCTGCCCCGAGTCGATGGAAATCGGGAACGCGCCGACGCGCACCGTGCGGAAACCCACCTGCACCACGCCCAGCTTGGAGCGGACGCCCACGTTGCCGCGGGACGTCTGCTGGCCGGCGAGTTTGCGGGCCAGGTAGAGGAAGTTCTGGGCGCCGCCGGGGAGGTGGAACCCGATCAGATCGGCGCCGAGCAGGCCCTCGATGATCTCGGTGCGCCACGGCATCTGCATGAACAGTTCCACCGGCGGGAACGGGATGTGCAGGAAGAACCCGATGGTGAGGTCGGGGCGGAGCATCCGCAGCATCTTCGGAACGAGCTGCAGCTGGTAGTCCTGGATCCACACGGTGGCGCCCTGCGCGGCAGCCTTCGACGTGGCCTCCGCGAAACGCCGGTTGACCTCGACGTACGCGTTCCACCAGTCGCGGTTGTACTCGGGCTTGACGATGACGTCGTGGTACAGCGGCCAGAGGGTGGCGTTGGAGAAGCCCTCGTAATAGTCGGCGATCTCCGCGGCGCTCAGGGGAACGGGGTACAGCTCCAGATCGTCCTCGACGACGGGATCGAGTTCGGCATCCGGGACCCCCGCCCAGCCGACCCATGCGCCCTTGTTGCGGCGCAGGATCGGCTCGAGCGCGGTGACGAGGCCACCGGGGCTGCGCTTCCAGCGGGTGGTGCCGTCCGGGAGGCGTTCGAGATCGACGGGGAGCCGGTTCGCGACGACGACGAAGTCGGCTTGCCCGGAAACCGGATCAGAAGTCGAGCGTGATGACGATGCTGACGATTCCGAACTGGCAGCCACGGGCTTCCTTCGCAGTCGAAGTGGATGAAATTCTCAGTCGAGCTTGGTGGTGGGTCCGATTCCGAGCATGGAAAGCAGCATCCTGCACTCGTCGGCATCTTCGGCGTATGCAGCGACTACGCGCTGCGCCTGGCGGGCGGTCTCGTCGGCTAGGGGTTCGAGATCCTCGTCCGCGATGTCGTTTTCGGCGGTCGTCTTCGCGGCCATCTTTGTCCTCTCGGGCTTGCTGCTGCGTCACGCGCAGTAGTTCGTATCGGCGACTCTATGAGAACCGGGCATGTCAACGCTAGTTGCCCATCGATTAGGGTTCATCTAGTTAGGGTCCGCTTACTTGGTGGTGGGTGGGGAAGCGTCGGCGTTGGGAGTTACGCGCGTGAAGACTGGTGGCACCGCAATTCTGCGTCGCACCCTGGTGCGGAATCGGGGTCGGCTGGGCATCGGCACGGTACTCGTCTGCCTGCATCAGGTGGCGGAGACGCTCGTCCCGATCTCGATCGGTGTGATCGTCGACCGGGCCGTCGCGACCGGCGACGTGTTCGCTCTCGTGGTGTGGCTGTGCGCCCTCGCACTGCTGTTCCTGGTGCTCACCGCGGCCTGGCGTTACGGTGCGCGTTTCATCGTCGTGGCGATGCAGAACGAGGCCCACCGGCTGCGGATGGAGGTCGCGCACCGCATCCTCGACCCGCGCGGAGTGCGCACCGACCTGCGGGCCGGCGAGCTGCTGTCCGTGTCGACGTCGGACGCCGACCGCGCGGCGTGGATCGCGGACATCACCCCGCGCGCCGCCGCGGCCCTCACCGCGGCGATCGGATCCGCCATCGCCCTGCTGCTGATCGACGTGCCCCTCGGCCTCGCCGTACTGATCGGCACCCCCGTCATCCTCGGACTTCTCCAACTCGCGGCGCCGCTGATCACCCGCCGCGCCACCGACCAGCAGGCGGCGGTCGCGCGGGCGTCCGCGATGGCCACCGACCTCGTCAGCGGGCTCCGGCCCCTGCGCGGGATCGGCGCCGAGGTGCCGGCGTCGCGCCGGTACCGGGCCGCCAGCCGCGACGCACTCGGCGCCACCCTGCACACGGCGAAGAGTTCCGCCGTGTTCGCCGGGGTGTCGATGACCGTCAGCGCGCTCCTCGCCGTCGGGGTCGCGGGTTTCGCGGGCTGGTTCGCGCTCGAGGGCCGCATCACCATCGGCGAGTTGATCACCGTCGTCGGACTGTCCCAGTTCTTCATCGAACCGCTCGGCGTTCTCGCCGGCCTGCCCGGGTTCCTCGCCCTCGCCCGCGCGTCGGCGGACCGCCTCGCGCTCGTACTGGACGCGGAACCCCTGCTGCCCGCCGGGTCGGGCCGGACACTCGACGGCAGCGAACTCAGCCTCACCGGCGTGTCCTACCGGTCGCTGAGCGGACTGGACCTCCGGGTCACCCCCGGCGAACTGCTCGGCGTGGTCGCGTACCGCCCGCAGGACGCGGAGGCGCTGGCCGCGCTGCTGTCCGGGCAGATTCCGCCCGACCGCTACGACGGCGAACTGACGGTGGGCGGCGTCCGTCTGTCGGACGCGGATCTTTCGCACGCCCGCCGGACACTGCTCGTCGAACCGCACAACGGCGACCTGTTCTCCGGAACCGTCGCGTCGAACGTGACCGCGGGCAGGCCCGGCGCGACGCCGTCCGAAGTGCAGGCGGCGCTGTCCGCGTCGGCGGCGGTCGATGTCGTCGACGCACACCCCGAGGGGCTCGATCACGAGGTCGCCGACCGCGGGTCCTCGCTGTCCGGCGGTCAACGCCAGCGCGTCGCCCTGGCCCGCGCACTGGTGGCGCAGTCGCCGGTGATGGTGCTGCACGATCCGACGACGGCGGTGGACGCCGTCACCGAACACACGATCGCGGGCGGGATCGCGGACCTCCGGCATCGCACGGTCGCGTTGGATCCGACGTCTCCGACGGTCGCGGGCCGCCAGACCACCATCCTCATCACGAGCAGCCCCGCGCTGCTGTCCGTCACCGATCGTGTCGTCGTGCTCGACGACGGAACGGTGGCCGGCGAGGGCACCCACTCGCAACTGGCCACCGAGAACGCGAACTACCGTCAGGCGGTCCTGCGATGAGTGAACTGCTTCCCATCGCGAACGCGCGCGACACGTGGGCGTGGCTGAGGTCCGAGCTGGGACGGCGCCGCGGCCGGAGCGTCTTCACGCTGCTGGTGGCGGCTGTCGCGGCCGGCATGGCGCTGGTCCCCGTCTACGTCTTCGGCGTCCTCGTCGACCGCGTCCAGGACGGTGCGCCGCCGTCCACCATCGGCTGGGTGGTCGCGGTGATCGCGTCCGCCGCGGTGATCGGCGGACTGTGCGCCGGGTTCGCGTCGTACCTGATCCGCAGTCTCGGCGAGGGAATCCTGGCGGACCTGCGCGAGCGCACCGTCGACCGGGCGCTGCGGCTGCCGATCCAGACGGTCGAACGCGTCGGCAAGGGCGACCTGCTGTCGCGTGTCGGCGACGACGTCGCGGTGATCGGCAAGGCCGTCACCGACGTGGTCCCCAACCTCGTCACGGCGGTCCTGCTGGTGGTGCTGAGCATGGTCACGATGCTCGGCATCGACTGGCGGCTCGGACTCGCGGGGATGGTGGCGCTACCGATGTACGCGCTGGCGATGCGCTGGTACCTGCCCCGGTCCGCGCCCGTGTACGCCGCCGAACGCGTCGCGATGGGAGAGCGTTCGCAGGCCCTGATCAGCAGCATGCAGGGCGCCAGGACGGTGCGCGCCTACGGTCTGGAAGACAGCCACCTGGGTCAGATCAACGGCGCGTCGGAGAAGGCCCGCGACCTGTCCGTCGGCGTCTTCGCGCTGTTCACCCGGTTCGCGGGACGCGGCAACCGGGCCGAGTTCGTGGGGCTGGCCACCATCCTCGCCGCCGGATTCGCGCTGGTGAACGCGGACATCGTCACCGTCGGCCAGACCACCACCGCGGCGCTGCTCTTCCACCGGCTGTTCAACCCGATCGGCATGCTGATGTACACGTTCGACGAGGTGCAGTCGGCCGGCGCGAGCCTGGCGCGGCTCGTCGGCGTCGTCGACCTCGACGAAAAATCGTCCGCCGGTTCCGCCGCCGGGGAGAACGTCGGGGAGAACACCGACGCGACGCTCGAACTCGACGGCGTCCGGCACACCTACGACGGCAGCCACGAAGTGGTGCACGGCATCAGCCTGCACGTGAAGTCCGGTGAACGCGTCGCACTCGTCGGCTCGACCGGGGCGGGCAAGACGACGGTCGCGGCGATCGCGGCCGGGTCGATCGTCCCCACGCTGGGGTCGGTGCGGATCGGCGGAACCGCGCTGTCGGACCTCGAGCCGGGCGATCTCCGTCGCCGGGTCGCGATCGTCAGCCAGGAAGTCCACGTGTTCGCCGGACCGCTGATCGACGACCTGCGGCTCGCGGCTCCCGACGCGTCCGAGGAGGACGCGGCGATGGCGTTGAAGGCCGTCGGCGCCGACGGCTGGGTGACCGCTCTGGACGACGGGGTCCACACCGTGGTCGGGGAGGGCGGACACGAGCTGACCGCCGCGCAGGCGCAGCAACTGGCTCTGGCCCGGCTCGTCCTCGCGAACCCGGCGGTCGCGATCCTGGACGAGGCGACGGCCGAAGCGGGCAGCGCGGGTGCGCGGGAACTCGAGGCGTCGGCGGAGGCCGCGACCCGCGGTCGCACGACGCTGGTGGTGGCCCACCGGCTGACGCAGGCGGCTGCCGCCGATCGGGTGGTCGTGCTGGAACACGGCCGGATCGTCGAGGAAGGTCCGCACATCCGGCTCGTCGCCGCCGGCGGACGCTACGCCGAGCTGTGGTCGGCGTGGGAGGGGCGGTAAATCCCGGAAACACCTCGGGTGGATGCACCGCTCGGCGCTGCTGAGGCGTCGAAAGGTACATCCACCCGGTAGTAACGGACGGGACGGTCAGCTGAGGTAGCCGCCGCCGTGGGGGAAGAAGTCGGTCCCGGCGAGTTCGGTGCCGTCGTCGAGGCGGACGCGCTGGATCTTGAGGCCCTTGTTCTGTCCGGTGCGGGCGTCGGGTCCGGCGACGATGACCATTCCGTCGCCTTCGTGGATGAAGACACGCCCGGGCGTTCCACCGTAATTTCCTTCGGATACGGCGGCCTTCAGGACCCGGACGCGTTGACCCTTGAAATGGGTGAACGCGTTCGGGTACGGGTCGGACTGCGCGCGGACGAGGCGTTCGATGGCGTCGGCGGGCCACGTCCAGTCGATGCGGCTGTCCTCGGGGGCGCGCTTGTGGAAGAACGTGGCCTGCGAGCGGTCCTGCGGCGTCCAGTCCGTGCGACCGGACTCGATCAGTGCGAGCGCGTCGAGGGTGATCGGGCCGATCATGTCGACGGTGCGGTGGAACAGATCGGTGACAGTGTCCGTCGGCCCGACCCGCGTCGACCTCTGCAAAACGATGTCGCCGGCGTCGAGTTCCTCGTCCATCAGGTGCGCGGTGAGGCCTACTTCTTCTTCACCGTTGATGAGCGCCCAGATGAGCGGGGAGAATCCTGTGTACTTGGGCAGGAGCGAATCGTGAATATTGAGGGTGCCGTAGCGGGGAGAGTCGAAGACGTCCCGTGGCAGCCACGTGCGCCAGTTGTTGGCGACGACGATGTCCGGGTCGGCTTCCTTCAGCGCGGCCTTGAAGTTCTCGTCCGGCTTGGTGGCGATGTGCACGGGCACACCGTGCTCGGTGGCCAGGTCGGCGACGGAGTCCGCCCACATCTGCTCGTAGACGTGGTCGCTCTTGGGGTGGGTGATCGCGAGGACGACCTCATGGTCGGACTGGAGCAGGGCCTGCAGGGTACGGTGACCCCAGGTTTGATATCCGAGTGTGGCGACTCTCAACGCGGTCCTCCTGGACGAGCTTGTCGGTCAGCGCCGCAATTGAGCGGCAGCAAAGCCAGCTTAGGCTATCCAATCTATTTCGGTGAGACCGGCCATGGAAGGAAGGCAAGATGACGATCGCCACGATCAACGGGATCCCCCTGAATTACCAGGTCAAGGGATCCGGCGATTTAGTGGTGCTCATCATGGGGACCGGAAGCCCGGGACGGGTGTGGGATCTGCATCAGACGCCCGCGCTCGTGGACGCCGGTTACCGCGTCTGCACGTTCGACAACCGGGGCATCGCGCCGTCCGGTGAGAGCGTCGACGGGATCACCATGGACGACCTCGTCGCCGACACCGCGGGACTGATCGAGCACCTCGGCGGCGGCCCGGCCCGTGTCGTCGGCACCTCGATGGGCGCCCGCGTCGCGCAGGAACTGGCCCTGTCCCGCCCCGATCTCGTGCTCAAGGCGGCCTTCCTCGCCGGTCACGCCCGCATGGACTACTTCCAGCAGACCCTGACCGAGGGTGAGCGCGCCCTCCACGACAGCGGGGTCGAACTCCCCGCCAAGTACCGGGCCGCGGTGACCGCCGTGATGAACCTGTCGCCCGCGTCGCTCGTCGACCCGCACACGGCCCGCGACTGGCTCGACCTGTTCGAGTTCAGCGGCGGCCGGACGTCGGACGGTGTGCGCGCGCAGATGGAGATGGACCGCAGCTTCGACCGCAGGCAGGCCTACCGGGCGATCACGGCGCCGTGCCTGTCCGTCGGTTTCGCCGACGACAGGATGATTCCGCCGTACCTCTCGCGTGAGGTGGCCGAGGCCATCCCGTCCGCCCGGTACTACGAGATCCCCGACGTGGGGCACTACGGCTACCTCGAACAGCCCGAAGTGGTGAACAAGGTACTGCTCGAGTTCCTCGCCAACTGACCCGTGGTTGCCGCCACCGTTGTGAGTAGGGTGGATCTTCGAGTGGCTGGGGGACGATCACGGTGACGGCGAGGATCTGATGGCGTTGGGCATTCCGCGCCTCGGGGTGGGCATCGTCCGGTACGACGTCGTGAACGGCATTTTGTGGTGGGACGAGAAGGCCGCCGCCATCTTCGGGGACGACGGTTCCCTGCCGCCGCTCGAATTGTGGCGGGAGCGCGTCCATTCCGAGGACATCGGCACGGTGCGCCGGATGTTCGGGGACACCGCCGGCTCGGTCGGCGCGGAATGCGTGTTCCGTATCGTGCTGCCGGATCGGTCGACCCGGTACATCCTCACCCGCAGCATCGACGTCACCACCGATGCGTCCGGGGCCGCTGTCGAGTTGACGGGGGTCGTCATCGAACTCGGACACGTCGCCGGCCGGGATGCGCAACTCGCGTCTCTGCTCGACCGGGTGGGTCTGGGGTTCATGGCCCTCGACGAGGATTTGCGGATCATCTACGCCAACTCCGGCTGCCTGCGGCACGTGCGCCGGTCGCGGGAGGAGTTGCTCGGCCGCGTCGTCACCGAGGTTCTCCCCGAAACACAGGGCAGCTATTTCGACGCGCTGTGCCGCAAGGTTCTCGCCACCGGCGCGCAGCAGCAGACCCGGGCGGATTCGCTGTATTCGCCGGGGGCGACGATCGAGGTGACCGCCGCGGCCGATGCCGGCGCGCTGGTCGTGCACTTCCGGGACGTCACCGCGGAAGTCACCGCCCAGAAGCAGGCTGAGGAGGCGCATGCGCTGCTTCTGCACGAGGCCACACACGACAGTCTCACCGGGCTGCTCAATCGCGCCGCCATCACCGAGCATCTGCAGCGCCTGTTCGAGCCCGGCGTGGGTCCGGCGGTTGCGTTGTTCCTCGACGTGGACGGGTTCAAGGAGGTCAACGACACTCGGGGGCATCGCGTCGGCGACCGCATCCTGCAGGCGGTGTCGGCGCATCTGCGGCACGCGATGCGGACGCCGTCCGCGGTGGGCAGGCTCGGCGGCGACGAGTTCGTCGCGATCCTCCCCGACGTCGACGAACTGGACGTCGACGACGTGGTCGACCGGATGCTCGCCGCGATAACGACGCCGATCGACGTCGGCGACGAACGGCTCGTCGTGACGATCAGTGTCGGGATGGCGCACAGCACGTCGGCTCGCACGGTCGACGAGTTGCTCCATCACGCCGACATCGCCCTCTACGCCGCCAAGCGTCGTGGCGGGAACACCGCGGTCTGGCACGAATAGGTCGTCCGGGCGGCGGCGGTTGCTGGGCGGCTGCACCCGGGAATCGACGGCCGTCGGTGCCACCCGAGTGAATGAACGCACGGTATGTTTGTGTGGGGAAACCCGACGTCGCGACCGGTTTGGCGCAGGGGATTCTGTCGGCGGTGCGGGGGACACGCGGCCTGGGAGATTGAACCGGAAGTGCCGCTGTGATAACCATCGCCTGTGAACTTGCTGGCAACCGGCTTGTTGCTGGTGGGTAGCCTAACCTAAACTCCTTCGGGTGCCCGTCGTTGGACGGGCGCTCTCGACGGACGATCGGATCACCCATGTCTCCGGACCACTCGGCGGCTGCGCGCCCTCAGTACCCTTCGGCTGAGAGCGCTTCTTCCTCGACCGGCGCCGGTGCGACGCCTGTCGCGCTGCCGGTGACCGCCGCGCAGTCCGAGGTGTGGGTCGGGCAGCAACTGAACCCGGGCAGCCCGGTCTACAACCTCTCGCTCGTCGTCGAGGTCGCGGGCCGGATCGATCTGGACCGGACCGTCGAGGCGATCCGGAAGACCGTCGAACGCGCCGACGCCCTGCACGTGCGCTTCGAGCGCGGCGAAGGCAACGAACTGCTCCAGGTGCCGACAGCGCCCGGCGAGTGGACCCTGAGCGTCGTGGACCTGCGCCGCGAAGCCGATCCCGACACGAGTGCGCGCGGGTGGATGGACCGCGACATGCAGACCGTCGTCGACATCGAGGGCGACGAACCGCTGTTCCGGCACGCCCTGCTGCGCACCGGCGACGAGTCGGTGATCTGGTATCAGCGCTACCACCACAGTCTCATCGACGGGTACGGCATCACCCTGCTCGTGGCGGACGTCGTCGATCGATACGACCACCCGGAACTCGAGACGTCCACGTCGTCGTGGCCCCTCGACACCCTCGTGGCGTCCGATCGCGACTACCGCTCCTCGGAGCGTTTCGCATCCGACCGCGACTTCTGGGTCCGGCAGGTCGTCGACGCGCCGGAACCGCCCCGGCTGCTCCCGCAGGTCGTCGACCACTCCGGGACGCCGATCTCCGCTCTCGTCGAGATCGACGGGGACGACGCCGACGCGCTCTACGCCTTCGCCTCCGACGCCGGGATCCGGCGCACCCGGCTGCCGCTCGCCGCGGTCGTGGCATACATCCACCGGCTCACCGGCCGCCGCGACCTCACGCTGTCGCTGCCGATGACGGCGCGGGTCGGGCGGGAACTGCGCCGCATCCCGGGGATGTGCTCGACGATCCTGCCGCTCCGGGTGCAGGTAGATCCCGAGATGACGGTGGGTGAGCTCGCCACCCGCATCGACACGACGCTGATCTCGGTGCTGCGGCACGGGCGTTACCGCGGTGAGGACCTCGCCCGCGAACTGCGGTCGATCGACCCGGACCGCCAGATCTTCGGTCCCGGAATCAATTCCATGATGTTCGAGCATTCGCTGACGTTCGGCGGATTCCCGGCGTGGGTGCGCGGTTCGGCGACCGGACCGGTCCGCGACCTGGACTTCTCGATCCGCGGTGGGCAGGATTCGGAGCCCATCCAGATCGACCTCCGGGCCCCGGCCGGCCTCGGGGCCGAGCTCGAGGAGCACCGCCGTCGGCTCGAGCACTTCGTCGGGCAGATCGTCGCCGACCCGGCGCAGCCCATCGCGTCTCTCGATCCGATGACCGCGGCCGAGCGCCGGCAGTTGCTGGTGGAGTTCAACGACACGGCGTCCCCGCAGGAATCGGTGACGGTCCCGGAACTGTTCCACGCCCAGGTGGCGCGGACACCGGATGCCGAGGCCCTGATCGCCGGCGACGTCCGGCTCACCTACCGGGAGCTCGGGGAGCGGGTGGCGCAGCTGTCCCACCACCTCCTCGGCCGCGGTGTCGGGCCGGAAACCGTTGTGGCGATCGGCCTTCCGCGCTCCGCGGAAATGGTGATCGGACTGCTCGCCGTCATGTGCTCGGGTGGGGCGTTCGTGCCCCTCGACCCGTCGTGGCCGGAGGACCGCCGGACGTCGGTGCTCGCCGACGCCGGGGCCGCACTCGTTCTCACCGGCCCCGGTGGGGTCACCGACGCGGGGGAGCGGGCCGTGCCCGTCGACCTCGCGGCGTGGGCGCACGACGGGCAGCCGGCCGAACCGCCCACCGTGACCGTGCAGGGCGCGCGGCTGGCGTACGTCATCTTCACGTCGGGTTCGACGGGCAGGCCCAAGGGGGCCATGATCCGGCACGAGGCCGTCTGCGCGCGACTGCTGTGGCAGCGCGACGAGATCCTGGGATTCGGACCTTCGGATGCGTCGCTGTTCAAGGCGCCGCTGTCGTTCGACATCTCCGTGAACGAGGTCCTGCTGCCGCTGGTGGCGGGTGGCAGGCTGGTGGTGGCCGAGCCCGGCGGAGAACGGGACCCGCAGTATCTCCTGGACCTGATCGCGCGCGAGTCGGTGACGTTCGTCTACCTCGTGTCGTCGATGCTGGACGTGCTGCTCGACCTGTCCCGGGGCACGGACCGGCTGTCGGCGCTGAAGCACGTGTGGTGCGGCGGTGAGGTTCTCACACCCCGGCTGTTCGAGAGGTTCCGCGCGCAACTCGCCATCACGATGTACCACGGTTACGGTCCGGCGGAGGCGACGATCGGGGTGTCGCACGTGATCTACCGGGAGGACGCCGCGCGGATCGCGACGTCGATCGGGCGCCCGAACCCCAACACCCAGCTGTACGTGCTGGACGAGCACCTGAACCCGGTGCCGCTCGGTGCCGGCGGCGAACTGTACGCGGGCGGATTCCTCCTCGGGCGCGGCTATGTGGACGCACCGGGGTTGACGGCGTCCCGCTTCGTCGCGAACCCGTTCGCGGACGACGGTTCCCGGCTGTATCGGACCGGCGACCTCGCCCGGTGGGCGCCGGACGGCACCCTCGACGGCGTCGAGGCGGGCATCGTGTCGCATCCCGCCGTCCGGCACAGCGCCGTCGTCGTGCGGGAAACGCCGACGGGTGCACAGTATCTCGCGGCCTACGTCGTGGCGAAGCAGGATTCGGTGCCGGACGTCGCCGAGTTGCGGGTCTGGGCGTCGTCGAAGCTGCCGGAGTACATGGTGCCGTCGGCGTTCGTCGTCCTCGACCGGTTCCCGCTCACCCCCAACGGAAAACTGGACCGGCGCGCACTGCCCGAGCCGGACCTCGCCGCGGCCGGCGAGAAGGTCGCGCCCCGCACCGCCGCCGAGGAAACCCTGGTTGCGCTGATGGCGGGTGTCCTCGGGGTGGACTCGGTCGGTGTCACCGACGACTTCTTCGCGTTGGGCGGCGACAGCATCGTGGCGATCCAGCTCGTCAACCACGCTCGGCGGGAAGGGCTCTCGATCAGCCCGCGGGAGATATTCCAGCTCCGCACCGCGGAGGCGCTCGCCCTGGCGCAGGACGGCCGGACCGCGGCCGCCGTGGATTCGGACGATGTCGCGGTCGGTGACGTCCGCAGCACGCCGATCCTCGCGCGCACCGCCGAGCGGGGCGGCGAGATCGCCGCGTTCCACCAGTCGGTGCTGGTGCAGACTCCGGCGGCCCTCGACGAACCTGCCGTGAGGGCGGCCCTGGCGGCGGTGCTCGAGCGACACGACGCCCTGCGCGCGACGCTGGTCCGTGGTAACGGAACCGGCCACTGGACACTCTCCGTGCCGGAACCGTCCCCGGCGGCGGTCGACGGAATCCTCCGGGTCGTCGAATTCGACGGCAGCGCCGAACAACTCGACAGCGAGACCCGCGCGGCCGTCGCACGGCTCGACCCGGACGCGGGCACGATGCTGCAGGCCGTCCTGTTCTCCGCGGTCGAGGGATCCGGCCGGTTGCTGCTGATCGGCCACCACCTGGTGGTCGACGGGGTGTCGTGGCGCATCATCCTCGAAGACCTCGCCCGCGCGGGCACCGCCGCGGCGGCCGGGGACGTTCCCGAACTGCCGCCGGTCGGGACGTCGCTGCGCCGCTGGTCCGAACTGCTGGACGAGCGCGCGAAGTCGGGCGCCTTCGACCGGGAACTGTCGTTCTGGGCGGACGTCGCGGCCACCCCCGACGCGCTGATCGGCTCGCGTGCGCTCGACCCGGCCGTCGACCTCGCCGGTCACGCCGAAACCCTCACCGTGACGTTGCCTGCGGAGTTCACCGGGCCGCTGCTGTCCACGGTGCCCGCAGCGTTCCACGGCCACGTCAACGACGCACTTCTCACCGGCGCCGCGGTGGCGCTGCAGCGGTGGCGGGACGCCGAACCCGGCCCCGTGGTCCTCGACGTCGAGGGGCACGGACGCGAGGAAGACCTCGTGCGCCGCGCCGGCGGACCAGCCCTGGACCTCTCCCGGACCGTCGGCTGGTTCACCACCGTCTACCCGGTGGTGCTCGACCCCGGTGCGGCCGCGGACGAGGCGGGCATCGCCGACGCACTCAAGGCGGTGAAGGACCAGTTGCGCCGCATCCCGGGTGCCGGGTTCGGCTACGGCGCCCTGCGGTACCTCGGTGCCGCGACACCGGAATTCGGGCACGCGCCGGCACCGCAGGTGCTGTTCAACTACCTCGGACGGGTGGCGTCCGGCGCCGGCGCCGATTGGCTGCCGCGGGCGATGGGCGGCGCCGACGACCCGCGGATGCCGCTCGGGCATGCCCTCGCGTTCGACGTGATCGCCGAGGACGGCGCCGACGGTCCGGTGCTGCGGACGACGCTGACGTGGGCGCCCGGTGTGCTCACCCGTGACGCCGTCCGGGCCCTCGCCGACGAGTGGACCGCGGTGCTGCGGGTGCTCGCCGGGGTCGACCGCCTCGGCGGTCACACGCCGTCGGACTTCCCGCTCGTCTCACTGACGCAGCCGGATGTTGCCGCGCTGGCGGGGGCGGCCGACGTGCTGCCGCTGACACCGCTGCAGGAGGGCATCTACTTCCAGTCGGCGTTCGAGGACACCGGCACAGACCCGTACGTGGTGCAGCAGGTGATCGAACTGACCGGGCCCGTCGACGCGGCGGCGCTGCACCGCGGACTGCAGGCCGTCGTCGACCGGCACGCGGCCCTGCGCGTCGCGGTACGGGCGGTATCGGACGGCCGGGTGGTCCAGGTGGTCGGCGAAAACGTCCAGGTGCCGATGGAGGTACTCGACCTCACCGGCGTCGCGGATCCGGAGCAGCGCGTGGAAGAGGTACTGGCGGCGGATCGCGCGCGGGGCTTCGACTTCGCCCGCGGACCCCTGCTGCGGTACACGCTCGCCCGGGTCGGGCTCGGGGTGAGCGAAGCGACGGGGGATGTGCCGCGCAGGTTCGTTCTGCTGCAGTCGATTCACCACATCGTCGCCGACGGGTGGTCGGTGCCGGTGATGTTGCGGGAGCTGATGGCGCTGTACAGCGTCGAGGGGGCGCCGCAGGCGCTACCGACGCCGACGCCCTACCGGCACTACCTCGAATGGCTGCGGACGCGGGACCGTCAGGCGTCGCTCGCGGTGTGGCGGGAGGCGCTCGCCGACGCTCCCGAGCCGGTGGAACTGCCGACCCCCACGCTGAAGGGGGAGTCCGGGATCCGCAGTGTCCGGGTGGCGCTGCCGCCGGAAGACACCGCCGCCCTCACCGCGGTGGGCCGGGCCCGCGGACTGACGCTCAGCACGCTGGTGCACGGCACGTGGGGCCTGGTCCTCGGACGCCTCACCAGCCGCGAGGACGTGCTGTTCGGTTCGACGGTGTCGGGGCGCGGCGGCGACCTGCCCGGCATCGAGACCATGGTGGGCCTGTTCATCAACACCGTTCCCACCCGGCTGCGGTACCGGGCCACCGACACGGTGGCCGCGACGCTCGCCCGGTGGCAGCACGAGCAGTCGACGCTGCTCGACCACCAGTACCTCGGGTTGGCCGAGCTGCGCCGGGAAGCGGGACTGCAGAACCTGTTCGAGACGCTGGTCGTGTTCGAGAACTATCCGCTCGGCGACGGCGCGGTCGCGGATCCCACGGGTGCGGTGCAGTTGACCGGCATCCGTTTCGACGAGCATCCGCCGTACGCGATGACGCTGATCGTGGTGCCCGGTGACGCGCTGATGCTCGAGCTGAAGTACGACGCCGCCCGCGTCGATGCGGCGACCGCGACCCGGTTCGCGGAGTCGACGGTCGCCTATCTCGCCGAGCTGACCCGCGACGTCGACCAGACCGTGTCCGCCGTCCCGCTGGCGTCGCGTGAGCCGATTGAGACGGCACTGCGCGACGTCGACGTGGAGTTCCCCGATACGACGGTGACGGCCCTGCTCGAGGAGCAGGCCGAGCGCACACCGGACGCGGTCGCCGTCGTGTTCGAGGACGACCACCTCACGTACGCGGAACTGCACGCGCGCGCCAACCGCCTCGCCCGGCTGCTCGTCGAGCGTGGGGTGGCACCCGAGTCGAAGGTCGCGGTGGCACTGCCGCGTTCGCTGGATCTGATGGTGGCGCTGCTCGCGGTCGGGAAAGCGGGCGGCGCGTACGTTCCGCTCGACACCGGGTACCCCGCGGATCGGCTGGCGTACATGCTGGCCGACGCGCAGCCGGTGTGCGTGCTCACCGACGGCACCGTGACGTTCGCCGGGTCCGGCGTCCCGGAGGTCCGGGTGTCCGACGCCGACCGGTACTCGCCCGAGCCGCTGACCGGTGTCCCGCTCGCACCGCAGCACCCCGCCTACGTGATCTACACGTCGGGCTCGACGGGACGGCCCAAGGGGGTCGTCGTGCCGCACACAGGCATCGTCAACCGCCTGCTGTGGGTTCAGCGATTCCGCCCGATCACCCTTTCGGACAACGTGTTCCAGAAAACGCCGTCCAGCTTCGACGTGTCGGTGCTGGAATTCTTCGGACCGCTCCTCGCCGGGGCGACGCTCGTGCTCGCCCGGCCGGACGGTCACAAGGATCCGGCGTACCTCGCCGACGTCATCGTGCGGCAGGCGATCACGCGCGTGCACTTCGTCCCCTCGATGCTCGAGGTGTTCCTCGCCGAGCCGGCCGCCGCCCGGTGCACCGGTCTGCGGATCATCTCCTGCAGCGGTGAGGCGCTGCCCGTGGCGTCCGCGCGGCGCGTTGCCGAACTCCTGCCCGGGGTGGAACTCGACAACCTCTACGGTCCCACCGAGGCGTCGGTCGACGTCAGCTACGCCGCGTCCGTCCAGGGAATCGACGCGGCCGCGCCGTCCGTGCCGATCGGCCTGCCGACGTCCAACACCGGACTCTACGTGCTCGACCGGTACCTGCAGCCCGTGCCCGCGGGTGCCGCCGGTGAGCTCTATCTGTCCGGGCCGCAGCTCGCCCGCGGCTACCTGGGCAGGCCCGGGTTGAGCGCGGAACGCTTCGTCGCCGACCCGTTCTCCCGCGCCGGGGCCCGCATGTACCGGACCGGTGACGTCGCACGGGTCGACGCGGACGGTGCCGTCGAGTACCTCGGCCGGATCGACGATCAGGTGAAGCTGCGCGGCTTCCGGATCGAACTGGGCGAGATCGAAGCCCAGATGGCCGCCTGCCCCGGCGTGCGGCAGGCCGCCGCCGTCGTGCGCTCGGACGCGCCCGGCCGGCAGCAGCTGGTCGGGTACGTCGTCGGGGACGCCGACCTCGACGACGTCCGTGCGCGCCTGGCCTCGGCGCTGCCGGAGTTCATGGTGCCCGTCGCGTTCGTCGACGTGACGGAATTCCCGCTGGGCCCCAGCGGCAAGCTGAACCGCAAAGCCCTTCCCGCGCCGGACTTCGCGGCACACACGACTTCGGGGCAGGCGAGCTCCGAGCCTGTTGTGGAGAGCGGCTCCGCGGCTGTGCTCGCCGCCCACTACGCCGAGGTTCTCGGTCTCGGGGCGGTCGGGGTGGACGACGACTTCTTCTCTCTCGGCGGCGACAGCATCCTCGCCATCCGGCTGGTGAATCTCGCGCGCCGCGAGGGAATCACCGTCACCCCGCGGCAGATCTTCGAACAACGGACGCCCGCCGCGCTCGCACGTCTGGTCGCGGCCACGGCCGTCCCGCAGGCCCCGCGGGTGGAGGAGTCGGGCATCGGCGTCCTGCTGCCTCTGCCCGTCGTCCACCGGCTGTCCGAGTGGAGCGGCGGAAAGAACCGCTTCAACCAGGCCGTGCTGCTGAACACACCGGCCGGCACCACCGGTGCCGTGCTGGCTGCCGCCCTGAATTCGGTGGTCGCTCACCACGACGGCCTGCGGCAGACGCTCACCCGGCACGCACCGGGCGTGTGGTCGCTCGAGATCGCCGCGACCGCCGAGGTCACGGTGCGCCGCGTCGACGTCACCGGACTCGACGCCGACGCGCTGCGCGAGACGGTGGCAACCGAATCCGATGCCGCCACCGACCGGTTGAACCCCGACGACGGCACCATGCTGTCGGCGGTGTGGTTCGACGCCGGCCCGCGGGAACTGGGCAGGCTGCTGCTCGTCGCGCACCACCTGGTGATCGACGGGGTGTCGTGGCGGACCCTGATCGAGGACCTCGCCATGGCGTGGGTGGCCGCCGACAGCGGCGAGAACGCGGCACTCGACCCGGTTCCCACGTCGCTGCGCGGATTCGCCCGCATCGTCACCGAGCAGGCGCAGGAACCGGCCCGCCTGGCCGAACTCGACCACTGGCTGCGGGTCACCGAACCCGGTGCCGACCTGGTGCCCGGCACCGACGGGCCTGCCGTCGTGAGCAGCGGCGCCCGGCGGACGGTCCGCCTGGACCGGCAACTCACGACGGCCCTGCTGACCACCGTGCCCGCGGTCGTCGGCGCGGACGTCACCGACGTGCTGCTCGCGGCGCTGCGACTGTCGGCCGACCGCTGGCTCGCCGAGCGCGGACGGGAGAACGACCTGCTGGTCGATCTCGAGCGGCACGGGCGCGAAGAACTCGCCGAGGGCGTGGATCTCTCCCGCACGGTCGGCTGGCTCACCAACGTCACCCCCGTCCGGTTGCGCAGCCGGGCGGGCGCACTCGACACGCTCAAGGACGTCAAGGAACAGTTGCGCGGCGCGCCAGACGGCGGCATCGGCTACGGCATGCTCCGGTACGTCAACGCGCGCACCGCCGGTCTCCTCGCGGCGCGGTCCGAATCGCAGGTGCTGTTCAACTACCTGGGCCGCATGCCGCACGCCGCGCCCGGACCCTGGACTCCCGCGGTCGAATCCGACTCCCTGGCCACCGATCCCGATGCCGACCTCGGCGGTCCGTACCGTCTGGTGATCAACGCGCTGTGCGAGGAATCCGCGGAGGGCACCGAACTGCAGGCCGTGTTCGCCTGGTCGGAGGCCGACCTGAGCGAGGCCGACACCGTCGCGTTGAGCGACGGCTGGGTGGCCGCCCTTCGTGAACTCGCCGACGCCGCCGCAGAACACGACGGACCGGCGATGCTCACGCCGTCCGACCTCCCGCTCGTGACGCTGACGCAGGACGAGATCGACCGGATCGCGCTGGCGAGTCCGAGCGGGATCGACACGGTGCTGCCGCTGTCGCCGCTGCAGGAGGGTCTGTACTTCCAGGCCGGGTTCGACTCCGGCAACGACATCTACACGGCACAGTTCTCCCTCGACTTCGAGCACCCCCTCGACACCGATCGGCTCGCCGCCGCGCTGCGCACCCTGCAGCGCCGAAACCCCACGCTGCGGGCGGGATTCGTCAGCGCGGGCCTGCCCGCGCCGGTGCAGTTCTTCGGCACCGGACTGGACGTGCCCGTCGCCGAGTTCGACCTGCGCGAACTCGGCGAGCCCGAACGCGACTCCTACGCCGCACAACTGACGGCGCAGGACCGGCTGACACCGTTCGACCTCACGTCCCCGCCGCTGTGGCGGGCCATGGTGCTGCGGCTCGGCGACGCCCACGACCGCCTCGTGATCAACCGGCAGTTCCTGCTGTGGGACGGATGGTCCAACGGTCTCGTCGTCAGCCAGTTGCTCGCGCTCTACGAATCGGGCGGCGACGACTCCGGGTTCGCCGCCCCGGAAGGTTCTTTCGAGGACTACCTGCGGTGGCTGGCCACCCGGGACGCGGACGCCGCGCAGGCGGCGTGGACCGACGCCCTCGCCGGGCTCGACGAGCCGACGCTGCTCGCCGCGACGATCACCGGGGAGCCGGAGCCGCCGCAGCGCCGGGACGCGGTGCTGCCGATGGACCTGAGCGAACGGCTCCGGGCCGGGGCCCGCGGTGCCGGTGTCACATTCAACGCCGTGCTCAACGCCGCGCTGGCCGTCGTCCTCGGAATCGAGACCGGACGCCGCGACCTCGTGTTCGGCACCACCGTGGCCGGACGCCCACCGGAGGTCCCCGGCATCGACGCGGTGACCGGAATGTTCCTCAACACCGTTCCTGTCCGGACGACGCTGCGCGCCGACGAGACCGTCGCCGACCTGCTGCGGCGCACCCAGTCCGAGCGGCTGGCGCTGACCCCGTACGACTACCTCGGGCTCGCCTCCATCCAGCGGGTCTCCGAGCACCGCCAACTGTTCGACGTGCTGTACGTGCTGCAGAACTTCGTGGACGAGAAGCAGGTGTCGGCGCTCAACGCGGCGCACGACATCAGCGGCGGCGACAGCATCGACCACACGCACTACCCGGTCACCGTCGTCGTGACCCCCGGCGCGAGCGTGAGGGTGAAGTTCGAGTTCCACCCCGAGAAGATCCCGGCGTCGCGGGTCGAACGCATGCTGTCGCGGTACGTGACCGTGCTCGAGGAGTGGTCCACGGATTTGTCGGGTGTGGTCGGCGGAATCGCCGGTGCCGCAACGCCCGCGCCGGCCGAGCCGAAGGCCCTGCCCGACAGAACCATCGCCGACCTCTTCGCCGACGCGGCCCGCATCCGTCCTGACGAGACCGCGCTCGTATTCGGTGACCGCACCGTGAGCTACGCCGAACTCGACGCCGACGTGAACCGGATGGCGCGGCTCCTGCTGGGCCGCGGCGCGGGACCGGAGCGGATCGTCGCGCTCGCGCTGCCGCGGACTGTGGAGATGGTGGTGGCGCTGTTCGCCGTCCTGCGCACCGGATCCGCGTATCTGCCGCTCGAACTCGACCACCCGGCCGAGCGTCTCGTCGCGATGCTCGACGACGCCCGGCCGACGGTCCTCGTCACCACGTCGGACGTCGCGGGGACGCTCGCCGCTGCCACCGTGGACACGCTGGCCGTCGACACCCTCGACTTCGGCACGGTCGCGTCGGTACCGCTGTCGGAGGCCGAACTCGGCGGGTTCGCGCCCGGAACCGAAGGGCGCCTGGACCATCCGGCGTACGTCATCTACACGTCCGGGTCCACCGGCAAGCCGAAGGGCGTCGTCACCCCGTACCGCGGCCTGACCAACATGCAGTTCAACCACCGGGAGGCGATCTTCGAGCCCGTCGTCGCCGCGGCGGGTGGCAGGCGACTGCGCATCGCCCATACCGTGTCGTTCGCGTTCGACATGTCGTGGGAGGAGCTGCTGTGGCTGGTGGAGGGCCACGAGGTCCACATCTGCGACGAGAACCTGCGGCGTGACGCCGAGGCGCTCGTGGCCTACTGCGACACCCACCGGATCGACGTCGTCAACGTGACACCGACGTACGCGCAGCACCTGATCGAGGAGGGTCTGCTCGACGACGGCCCGGGCAGGCACCGGCCGCCGCTGGTGCTTCTCGGCGGCGAAGCGGTGTCGGATTCGGTGTGGAACCGGTTGCGCGACACGGACGGAACGTGCGGGTACAACCTGTACGGTCCCACCGAGTACACCATCAACACGCTCGGTGCCGGCACTGCCGACAGCGCGACGCCCACCGTCGGCACACCGATCTGGAACACGTCCGCGTACGTGCTCGACGCCTGGCTGCGCCCCGTTCCCGACGGCGTTCCCGGTGAGCTGTACATCTCCGGGGTCGGGTTGGCCCGCGGCTACCTCGACCGGTTCGCGTTGACGGCGGAGCGTTTCGTCGCCGACCCCTTCTGTGAATCCGTACGTATGTATCGGACGGGCGACCTCGTCCGCCGGCGTGACGACGGGAACCTCGACTTCCTGGGCCGCACGGACGATCAGGTGAAGATCCGCGGTCACCGGGTGGAACTCGGCGAAATCGCCTCGGCGCTCGAAGCGCTGGACGGCGTGCGCCAGGCGGCGGTCGTCGTCGACTCGGGCCCGGGCGGGTTCAAGCGGCTCGTCGGCTACGCCGCACCCGTGAGTACTTGTCAACCGCCGGACGTTAACAAGTACTCACAGGCGCTGCGCGCAACGTTGCCGGACTACATGGTGCCCGCCGCGGTCATCGAGGTCGACCGGCTGCCGATGACGGTCAACGGCAAACTCGACGTCAAGGCACTGCCGTCCGCGGACGACGTGCTCGGCCGCAGCGGAGGTGCGCGCACCGAACCCCGCACCGACACCGAACGGGTGCTGTCCGAACTGTTCGGCGAGGTCCTCGGCGTTCCCGCTCCCGGGGTCGACGACGACTTCTTCGACCTGGGCGGTCACTCGCTGCTCGCCACCAGGCTGATCAGCCGGGCACGGGCCGCGCTCGACACCGACCTCACCATGCGCGACCTGTTCGAGGCGCCGACGGTGGCGGAACTCGCCACCCGGATCGGCGACGACACCACGTCGTCGCGTCCGGTGCTGGCGGCCGGGCCACGGCCCGAGCATCTGCCGCTCTCCGCTGCGCAGCAACGCCTCTGGCTCCTGCAGCAGGTGGAGGCGGGCGCGGGCGCCGCCGTCGCCTACAACTTCCCGATCGTCCTGCGACTGCGGGACGCACTCGACCCGGCGGTGTTCGAGCAGGCGCTGACCGACGTGGTGTCCCGGCACGAGTCGCTGCGCACCGTGTTCGGGGAGCACGACGGGGAACCCGTGCAGGTGATCCTGGACGACGTCCGCCCCGACGTGGCGGTCGTGGACGGCACCGAGGCCGATCTGGTCCGGCAAGTCACCGAGACCGTCGGCCGGCCGTTCGATCTGGCCACCGAGATCCCGGTGCGCGCGAGCCTCATCCGGGTCGGCGACGAGCAGGTGCTGGCGATCGTGCTGCACCACATCGCCACCGACGAGTGGTCGGACCGGCCGTTCCTGCGGGACCTGATGACGGCGTACGCCGCTCGCGCGCAGGGTTCGGCACCGGGGTGGGAGGCGCTGGCCGTGCAATACGCCGACTACACGCTGTGGCAGCGCGACGTGCTGGGTGATCCGCAGGAGAAGTCCAGCCTCGTCAGCCGGCAACTCGACTACTGGGCGAAGACCCTCGACGGGGCGCCCGAGGAATTGGTGCTCCCCGCCGACCGCACCCGTCCGGCGCGGCCCAGCTTCGCGGGCGGCGCCATCGAGACGACGCTCGACGCCGCGACGACGCGGGCGCTGCGTTCGCTCGCGCGGACGTCGGGGACCAGCATGTTCATGGTGCTGCACGCGGCGTCGGCGGCGTTGCTGCACCGGCTCGGCGCGGGCGACGACCTGCCGATCGGGGCGCCGGTCGCCGGCCGCAGCGAACAGGGCCTCGACGACCTGATCGGGTTCTTCGTCAACACCGTGGTGCTGCGGACGGACGTGTCGGGCAACCCCACGTTCGACCAGTTGCTGGAGCGGGTCCGCGACACCGACCTGGCGGCGTTCTCGCACTCGGACGTCCCGTTCGAAACCGTTGTGGAGAAGGTGAATCCGGCGCGGACCCTGGCCCGGAACCCGCTGTTCCAGGTGATGGTCGGCTACCACAGCCGGACGTCCGATGCGGTTCTCGCACCCGGATCGGCCCTCACCCCGGTGACGTTCGAGGAACGCACCGCCAAGTTCGACCTGGTGTTCAACTTCACCGAATACCTCGACGACGAACGGGTGGAACTGCGCCTCGAATACGGTTCGGACCTGTTCGACCGTGCCACCGCGGAGAAGATCGCGCGCAGGCAGGTCGAGGTGCTCGGCGCCGTCGCGTCGGACCCGGGAGTCGCCGTCGGCGACCTCGACGTGTTCCTCGGTGCGGAACGCGAACTGGTGCTGCACGGATTCAACGACACCGCACAGCCGGTGGCGGAGGAGACGTTCTACGAGGCGTTCACGCGCCACGTCGTCGCGACCCCCGACGCGGTGGCCGTCGTCGATGCCGAGGGCGAGGTGACGTACGCGGAATTGAGTGCCCGCGCCGACCGGATCGCCGCGCTGCTGCATCGGCGCGGTGTGTCGGCCGAAAGTGTTGTGGGTCTGGCGGTTCCGAGGTCTGCGCAGATGGTGGCGGTCGTGCTCGGGGTGCTGAAGCTCGGGGCGGCGTACCTGCCGCTCGACCTGAACCACCCGTCCGACCGCATCTCCTACATGCTCGCCGACTCCGCCGCGCGGGTGCTGGTGACCACGGTGGGGGAGAGCCCGCGCATCGCGGAGGCCGACGGCCTCGTTCGCGTTCTCCTGGACGACCCGGGCGTCGTCGCCGAACTCGAGTCCGGGCCCGGCGGACCGGTGCCGCTGCCCCCGCGGGGCCTGGACCACGCCGCGTACGTCATCTACACGTCGGGCTCCACCGGTAAACCCAAGGGCGCGATCCTTACTCACGATGGGATCCCCAGCCTCGTCGCGACCGCCGAACAGCGGATGAAACTGATCCCGGGCTCGGTGGTGATGCAGTTCGCGTCGATCGGATTCGACGTGGCGGTCTTCGAGTTGTCGATGGCGCTCTGCACGGGCTCCCGTCTGGTGATCGTGCCCGACGAGTCCCGCGTCGCCGGGCCGGAACTCACCGATTTCATGGCTGCGCATTCCGTGACGCACGCTATCATTCCGCCGTCCCTGCTGGCGGCGCTGCCGTCCGGATGCGACGTCCCCGAAGGATGCACCGTGCTGGTGGGCACGGAGACCGTGCCGCCGGAACTGATCGGACGGTGGGCGGAACGGCTCAACCTGCTGGCCGCCTACGGTCTCACCGAGGCCACCGTCAACAACACGCTGTGGCAGGCGCAGCCCGGGTGGAACTCCGCTGTGCCGATCGGCATCCCGGACCCCAACGAACAGGCGTACGTCCTCGACGACCGCCTGCAGCCGGTGCCGCCGGGGGTGGCGGGCGAGTTGTACATCGCCGGCCGCGGACTGGCCCGCGGGTATCTCGGCAGGCCCGACCTCACGTCGGTCCGGTTCGTGCCCAGCCCCTTCGGCGACGCGGGCACCCGCATGTACCGGACCGGCGACCGGGCGCGCTGGCGGGCCGACGGCAACATCGACTTCCTCGGGCGCGTCGACGACCAGGTGAAGATCCGGGGGTTCCGCATCGAACTCGGCGAGATCATCGCGGCCCTCGGAAGCCATCCCGCCGTGAAGCAGTCGGCGGTCGTCGCCGATCGGTCCGGCGACATCGTCCGCCTCGTCGGCTACGTCACCCCGGCCGACGGCCACGGGGCCGGGCAGATCGACCCGCAGGTGGTGCGGGACCACGCCGCCGCGCGGTTGCCCGACTACATGGTGCCGACCCTCGTGGTCGTGCTGGACGGCGAACTTCCGTTGACCCCCAACGGGAAACTCGACCGCAAGGCACTGCCACTGCCGGACTGGTCGGCCCTGACCGGGGACGGCACCCCGCAGACGCCGGAGCAGAAGGATCTCGCCGACCTGTTCGCCGAGATCCTGCACCTGCCGTCGGTGGGCGTCCACGACAACTTCTTCGACCTCGGCGGCAACTCCATGGCGTCGATGCGGCTGGTGGGCCGGATCCGTGGGCGGTTCGCCGTCGACATCGGCATCCGGGACGTGTTCGACAGTTCCACGGTGGCCGAACTCGCCGCGATCGTCGCGGCGGCCGCGTCCACCGGTAGGCCGGTGCTGACGGCGTCGGATCCCCGGCCCGAGACGCTTCCGCTGTCCGGGCCGCAACGCCGGTTCTGGAAGCAGTTCCGGGCGGCCGGCGCCGACGCGCGCGCCAGTCACGCACTGTCGCTGCAGTTTCGCGACACCGTCGACCCCGAGATCCTGGCGCAGGCTCTCGACGACGTCACGTCGCGGCACGAACCGCTGCGCACCGTGTACGTGGAGGTCGGGGACCACGTGTTCGCCCAGGAGGCGGTGCGGCCCGCTCTCGAACTCGTCGACGTCGGGGACGGGGACGTGCACCGCACGGTCTTCGAATTGGCGCAGGCCACCCTCGACCTCACCGAGCACGCACCGCTGCGGGTGCATCTGGTGACCGGTGAAGACGGCACCCAGGCGCTGCTCCTCGCGATGCACTACATCGCCGTCGACGAGTGGTCCGTGGTGCCGCTGCTCGGAGATCTGATGGGTGCATACGCTGCCCGGTCGCACGGCGAAGAACCCGAATGGGAACCGCTGCCCGTCGGATACGCCGACTACGTGGTGTGGTCGCAGGCAGTCGCCGGCGATCCCGGGGATCCGGACAGCCGCCGGTCCCGTCAGCTCGCGTATTGGCGCGAGACGCTCGACGGGATGCCGTCCCGGCTCGACCTTCCTGCCCCGACCGTCCGCGGACTGCGGACCGCGGAGATCGTGCCGGTCGAGATCGACGCGGAACTGCACAGTGCGGTCGCGAAGTTCGCGAGCGACACGGGCACCAGCCTGTTCATGGTGTTGCAGGCGGCGCTCGCCACCGTGCTGACACGGCACGGCGCCGGCACGGACATTCCGCTGGGATCGCTCGTCGCGGGACGCACGGAGGAGTCGCTGGACGCGCTGGTCGGCTGCTTCTTCAATATCGTTCTGCTGCGAACGGATACGAGTGGCGATCCCGATCCCGTGGAGTTGCTGCAGCGTATCCGGGCCGCGAATCTCGACGCGCTGGACAATCAGGACGTGGCGTTCGCCGACGTCGCGGAGGCGCTCGGCGACACGCCGGTGCTTCGTCCGCAGGTCATGATCGTTCATCACGAACAGGCCAGGCTCGGTCACCTCGATGCGCTGGGCGGCTTCATGCCGGTGCCGGTGGGTGTGCCGGATTCGGATCTGACGCTGAGCTTCTACGAGCCGATCGGCGGCGGACCCGTCCACGCATATTTCTCGTTCTCCTCGGATGTGCTCGATGCCGGGGAGGTCCGTGGCTGGGCGTCGGAGTTGTCGACGCTGGTTACCGCATGGGCGGAAGGAGCCCGATGATCAGGAGTGATCTAGATCGCACATTCGGGGCGGACTTCGCCGCCGCGGGAGCCGGAAGTACTTGGTACTGTGCTCGAAATAAGGATAGGCTTCACTATCTTGCCGGAAGACAGACGGCGGCTGGGTCGGGTGCGGCGCGGCGTCGAGGACGGACAACGAGCTATGAGTGAATCGCCGGAAACGGCCGGTACAGATCTCCCGGTGCGAGATGTCGTGGGTGTCGGATTCGGTCCCGCCAACCTCGCACTGGCCATTGCCATCGAGGAACACAATGCGGAGTGCCCCCCGCGCGAGCGGATCAGCGCGCAGTTCTTCGAGAAGCAGGATCGATTCGGGTGGCATCCCGGGATGCTGCTCGACGGCGCGACCATGCAGATCGCGTTCCCCAAGGACCTGGTGACGTTCCGGAATCCGCGCAGCGCATTCACGTTCTTCAATTACCTCTTCGATCAGGGTCGCCTCGTCGACTTTGTCAATCACCAGACCTTCTTCCCGACTCGGCACGAGTTCCACGACTACCTGCAGTGGGCGGCACGCCGAGTGGACGCCGACGTGCGGTACGGCACAGCGGTGGAGACGGTACGCGGAATCCGCGGCGACGACGGGGTGATCGACCGCTTCGAGGTCCGGGCCGCCGACGGCAGCGCGGTGATCGCACGCAACGTCGTGGTGGGCGCCGGCCTGCGGGAACGAATCCCCGAGTGGGCCAACCCCTCTACGCGGTGCTTCCACAACCATCAATTCCTGTTCCGGCTCGGCGAGATGCCTGCCCCGGTCCACCAGCGGTTCGTCGTCCTCGGGGCGGGCCAGAGCGCCGCCGAGATCGTGCAGTACCTGCACGGAAACTACCCCGACGCCGAAGTCCACAGCGTCTTCTCGCGTTACGGCTACAGCCCGGCCGACGACAGTCCGTACGCCAACCGCATCTTCGATCCGGAGGCCGTGGACGACCTGCACGGCGCCCCGGAGGCGGAGCGTCTGCGATTGCTGGATGTCCATAGGAGTACTAACTATTCGGTGGTCGACATCGAGCTCATCAACGAGTTGTACGCGACCGAGTACCAGGAACGCGTGCGCGGGCGCCGCCGGCTGTTCATGCGCCGCGCGTCGGAGATCGTTGCCGTCGACGAGACTTCGGACGGAATCGAGGTGTCGGTGCGCAGCGGTGTGGACGGCCTCACCGACACTCTTGCCTGCGACGCACTGATTCTGGCCACCGGTTTCACGCCCGCCCCGCTCGGGCCGCTGCTCGGCGACCTGGCGCCGAAAACCCACCCGCCGCGGGAAGTCGGCCGAGATTACCGATTGGCGGTTTCACCGGACGTCACAGCGGGAATCTATCTGCAGGGCGGCACGGAGAAAACGCACGGAATCACGTCGTCGCTCCTGTCGAACGTTGCCGTGCGGGCGGGAGAGATCGTTACATCTGTCGTAACAAGGCGTAGCCGCAACGGCGCGCTTGCTAGTGTGAACGCACAGGACACGTATGCGACAAGCGAGGCGAGATGAGCACCAATCCATTCGATGACGAAGAAGGCCGCTTCTACGTGCTGGTGAACGACGAGGACCAGCACTCACTGTGGCCCACGTTCTCTGAGGTGCCGGCAGGCTGGCGCGTGGTTTTCGGCGAGGAAAGCCGGGCAGCCTGCCTCGAGTACGTGGAGAAGAACTGGACCGACATGCGGCCGAAGAGCCTGCGTGAGGCCATGGAGGCCGACGAGAAGTCGGGCGGACGGCACAGCGTCGACAAGAGCTGACCTCCACGGCGCCCGCGGTTCGGTGCCGATCCGGGCCGGGACGACCGTCCGGTGAGATTCCGGCGGTCGCGCCCGGCCGACGGCCGAGAGGCCGTCACCTGAAACTGCCTCAGGCCGCTTTCTGTGTGTGTGTTTCGACCGGCTTCCGCCGCCTCGTCTTGAAGACGGGGCGGCGGATGTCGTCTGTGC